>JAMCXR010000004.1 GCA_023474185.1 Patescibacteria group bacterium
ACTAATTACGCAATGGGTGCTATTATCGGTGGTCATAACGGTTGCAGTTCCCAATATACTGCCATCAACCTCAACGGACATGTCGATACCACTTGCGGTAACTACTATAATATCCTGAGCGGGACGACCGATGAGAATCTCTATTTTAACAGTCCTTTGGGAACAGATATCTATTTCCGGACCAATAATGCGAATGATGCATATGTGAACAATACTGGAATGGGAGTTTATGAGACATTAACCGCCGGCGTTGGTATGGCTGGCGGCACTGATGAATTTCATGTAATAAACACCACAGGCAACGCTTATTTATATGCGTATTCAACCGCTGGCGCCAGCGCGACTTTGGGAGCGTGGAGCGGTGGCGGAGCGGTACCTCTGAATTTAGGCGGATCAATCGTGAGTCTGCCTAGCGGGGGAATACAGTTTTTTGACGGAACGACGCAGACGACGGCGTATCAGCCACAAGCCACTACGGTGTCGTTTAGTGGATATGGCATCTCTTCTAATTCATTGAATTATTATCCCCCAGCCCAACTTTTAGCGAGCGCATCCATCACTACAACCAAAATCAACCCCCTACATCTTAGTGTTTGGTGCCAGTATGTGGAGGGTGATATGAGCGGTGACGGTGGAACGCTTAATCTGGAATTGAATGGTGTTACTGAAGCCTCAACGACATGGTACTATCCTTATGATGGTGGATATGCTTCGGGTTGTAACTTTTCAACCATTATACCAAACGTTTCGGCAGGCACGAATACACTAGACGTTTATGCGTCGCTGTTTGTAGGAAATGGTGGTGTTGGCGGTTCTCCTTATACCTCGAGTATCGGACCCGGGGGAATTTCAATAGCGTCTCTATAAACACCACTAAGAATATTTAGCTCTTTTTAAGTTGCCGCTCTTTTGACTTGTGCTAATATCAAGTTGTCTATGCTGACGAAAGAAGTACGCGACAGTTTTTTTGAGTTCTATAAACAGCGCGGGCACAAAATAATACCTTCCGCGCCTTTGGTTCCGGAAAACGACCCAACCACGCTTTTCACCGGAAGCGGGATGCAGCCGCTTCTGCCGTATTTGTTGGGACAACCGTATCCGGAAGGACGGCGCGTGGCTGATTCGCAAAAATGCTTCCGCGCCGAGGACATCGACGAAGTCGGGGACAACCGGCACACCACTTTTTTCGAAATGCTCGGCAACTGGTCGTTCGGCGACTACTTCAAAAAAGAGCAGCTGCCGTGGGTTTTTAAGTTTCTGACCGACCGGCCGGAGGACGGCGGACTTGGACTCGACCCGCGTAAGCTTTACGTAACGGTTTTTGTCGGAGACAACGAGAACGGAATTCCGGCCGACGCGGAGTCCATTGCTATTTGGGAAAAACTTTTCGCGGAAAAAGGGATTGAGGCCAAATACGTTGCGCTGGAATCCAACGAACAAGGAAGCGAAAAGGGAATGCAGGGCGGAAGGATTTTTTCCTACGACGTCAGAAAAAACTGGTGGAGCAGGGCGGGAATCCCGTCGAAAATGCCGGCGGGAGAGCCCGGGGGGCCGGACTCAGAGGTATTTTACGATTTCGGCCCCTCGACAAACTCGGGTCAGGCGCGCCACACCTCCGGCTTCGGGAAAGAATGTCATCCGAATTGCGATTGCGGCAGGTTTTTGGAGATCGGCAATTCGGTTTTTATGGAGTATTTGAAGAAGGAGGACGGTTCTTTCGCCAGGCTGGCGCAGAGAAACGTCGATTTCGGCGGAGGTTTGGAGCGTCTGGTCGCCGCGGTTAACGACGATCCGGATATATTTAACATCGATGTTTTTGAAAGCGCTAAAAAAGAGCTGGAGGCGGGGACTCGTAAAACATACGAAGGAAACGAAAGGGCTTTTAGAGTGGTTCTGGACCACGTGAGAGCGGCTGTTTTCTTGATAGGAGACGGAACCGTGCCGTCTAATACCGGCCGCGGATACTTGGTGAGAAGATTGATAAGAAGAGCGGTTAGGTTCGGCGACGAACTTGGAGCAGGACAGGGGACAGTCTCTAATCAAAGTACTCTGTCAATGGCTGGCCAGCGGTTTATCGAAAAGTATATGCCAACGTATCCGGAATTGGCGGGAAAGCTTGAATTTATACTGGGCGAAATAGAAAAAGAAGAGAAAAAATTCCGCGTCACGCTTGCAGCCGGTGTCAAAGAATTCGAAACGCGCGCCAAAGGCGGAAGGATTACCGGCCAGGATGCCTTCGACCTTTATCAAAGCTACGGGTTTCCATTGGAGCTTACCGAGGAAATGGCCGAAGACCGCGGATTGAAAGTTGATCGTGCCGCTTTCGAAGAAGAGTTTAAAAAGCACCGCGAGCTTTCCCGAACCGCCTCAGCCGGAGTTTTCAAGGGAGGGCTGGCCGACCGGTCGGAGGAAACGACCAGGCTGCACACCGCGCACCACCTTCTTTTAAGGGCCTTGCAGATGGTTTTGGGGCCCGAAGTCAAGCAGCGGGGAAGCAATATCACCGCCGAAAGACTGCGGCTGGATTTCTCTTACGGCGAAAAACTGACCGAAGAGCAAAAGAAGAAAGTGGAAAGAATCGTCAACGAAAAAATAAAGGAGGACTTGCTGGTTGTTCGCAGCGAGCTGCGAAAAGAAAAGGCCGAAAAATTGGGCGCCGAGCGTGAATTCGGCCAAAAATACCCCGACACGGTTTCCATTTATTCAATAGGGCCGCAATCGGCAACTCCGGAGGAGCCGCGGTTTGCAGAGGCGTTTTCCATCGAGTTTTGCGGCGGACCCCACGTCGGCCGTACCGGGGAACTCGGACGGTTTGAGATTTTAAAGGAAGAAAGCGTTTCCTCGGGCGTAAGGAGAATAAGAGCGCGCCTTTTATAAATGAACAACAAGGAAAACGAAGACAAAATAGTGGAAATCGATTTTCCTTGGGCGGAAACAGTCTTCTTGGAAATGATTTTCAAGCCGGGGAAGGAGACAGATGAAACCGCGATGGCCAACCTTATTTCGCAGTCCGTCTGGGGGTTTTTCGAAGACAACCGCCGGCGGATTGCCGGCAATCTCGGTTTGGAAGAGCTGGATGCGGTGCTGGCTGACGCCAGAATTGTCGCCGCCGAAAGCGACGGACGGAAAGAATACTCGCTGGAAAAGCTGGCTTCCTCGGCGAAGCCGGTGAAGATTGCCGCTTATGCCACTGTGGCCGCTAGGGACAAATTGCCGGCAAGCTCCCGTGCCGTTATCGAACCGGCGAGCGTCAAGGCCCGTTTGTTAAACTTGCGGCAAAAAATGCCGGTAATTTATTTGGAAAGCCGGGCAAGCTCGACCCAAGCCTATTTTGCGTCTCCTTCTGCCGTTCGAAAGTTGAGTTCCTGGCCGTGGGGACTCGATCGCTTGGCAGAAAAAATGGGCGAGAGACTGATGACAAGTCCGGAAGTTAACAAAGAAATTTATTTACGGTATATTAATAACGAAGTGAGCGAAGGAGCGGCCAAAGCAATCGGCGAGCAGATTGGCGCTTCTTTGAAAGACTTCGACCGCGGGTTGGCGGCGACGCTTTACAACAACAAGCAATTGCTGCCCGACAAGCCGCGCGCAAAAATTTTTTTAAAAAGTTATTTTCCTTTGCCGGATACGGTTTACCGCAGAAAAGTGGTGGCGGACGGGAAGCGCTTGACTATCAATCGGCTGGATGAGGAAATAACAGCGCGGAATTTGTTCGCGGAAGAGGAAGTAATCGCCTGCGAAGAGCTGAATAAAATTAGTTTGCAGAAAACAAAATGGCTGATGGCGTAAAACGAATAAGAGTTGGCAAAAACGATTCGTTGGAGGAGGTGCTAAAGCAGCTTTCAAAAACCAGAAACTCCAGCGTGGTTTTATACATTCCCCGCGGCGCGGAACTGGTCAAAGAAGCCAAACACCTTTCCGAACTGTACGCTCATGCC
>JAMCXR010000009.1 GCA_023474185.1 Patescibacteria group bacterium
TTATCTAGGAGTCCTAGCGCGTTGTTGGCTATTTTGAAAAATTCTTTGTGCTGATCGTCTATCTCTGCGATGCCGATATTATACTTTTTTTTCCAAACGAATTTTTTCACTTATCTTTCATACTCATTATATCAGATAATCCCGTCCGTATTCTGTGGATATTGACGACGCAAACGCCGTGAAGGCTAAATCGCAGTATTGCCTCGTTCATCTTCAAGCCCTCCATTATCTTCTGATAAGGGGCGTTCACCCGGCCGGATAGAACGTCCGGCTCGCTCTTGAGCGCGGGCGGATTCGAACCGTGTCGTCAAATTACTCATCGCCAGGCGACTAAAAAAATGCCTGGATGATATCCCGCTCGGTTTCTTTCCGGCGACGGGCCTGTATCGGATTTTTCTGTTTCGGATAAGCATAATTTTCGAAAAAACCGGAGAGGAGCGTGTGGGAGCGAAGAATGCTCAATCGTACTATCGTTTTTCCCAGCAACTCTTTGTCTTCTTTGCGATATGCTTCAATAAGCGTCTCGTCCAATAATTTTCTGAATCTTTGATTTTTCCATGACCGCGCCCGGAGATTTCCGAAATCAAAGATCATTGCGATTGCGGAATTTTTGAACGTACCCACCCACTCGAGGTCTAGAAATTCTACATCTCCCGAATCGAATACATAGAGGTTATTCGGAGCCATGTCCCCGTGAATCAGCGAAATTTTTCGGTTTGCTTTCGTGTCGATAATAGGTTCGCAATTATCAAGAATCTTTTTTGTCTTACCTTTTAAGTCGGTGATCCCTAGTCGCCGCTCAATTACTCCACAAAGCGTTTCCGTGCCCTTGCGACGATCCAAGGGACGCACTTTCTTGTTGAGATTCCTAAGAATCTCACGCTTGAAACTGGTATAATTTCCGGCGTTCACCTTGAGCACTTTTTTGAGACTGGCGGGCAACGCACTGATGGGTATATCGTGAAATCGCTTAAGTTGGGCAGTGATTCGTTCCGCCTCGCGCTTCCCGAGATGTTCGACTCCCTGGTTATCTTCGATAAAACCGATTTTGCATGTCCGGATGGAAACGTTTCCATCACAGCAAACGGCGTTCCTTTCTTGGGGTCAAAATTATAAACAATGACCCCGCGGGTGTTAATGATCTTTTTCTTCTTCAGATATCCTGCAATCTCTATCTGCCGTTGAAAAGGAAGCAGAAGCTTCTTGGTGTTGTTTTCGGGTATTTTTATAAAACGTCGCACGACACGTTTCCCTTCACGCCGATCCGCGACCATATAGAAATAACGCCGTCCGTTGGAGGTTCGCTTTTTAATAAGAACTTTTTCCTCGTCGCCGATGATAAAGCGTTGTTCCTGAAGAACGTTATTCACTCGACGTCGATAGCGTTCAAGGCGAGTTTTCATATTCTTGAATATATCATGTGCGACCCGATCGCACTCCCACCTCAAGCGAGGTGATTCTCGATGAAAAATGTGTCTGCGGTGTATGTCGGTCTAGAACCAGGTTTTAGTGAGACCGTTGCAACGTTTTCGAAAAATAGGATCTTCAGGCGTCTCGGTCGGGGTTCTCGTAAAGCTCCGGATGCAGCCTGCGGTCGACTTGTATAAGGAGCTTGAAGAAACCGGCGAGATTGGCCATTCCCTCCTCATCGATCTCTATTTCCCGCTTCTTATCAGTCCCCGATTCCATAATCCGATTATATCAAATGAGACAAATAAGACACTTTTACGTGTCTTATTTTACTGTCTCATTTTCGCGGATATTTCCGGCTTTCGCCCTCGTAAAGCCGTTTTTTAAGGCTTTCCAGGGCGAGAAACGCGCTGCGGCCCGAGCGGCTCCTCCGAAAGATATTCCCCCTTTGTTCATATGGCCCAAGCCGGTATTTTTAAAGTGCGGACGCAGAAAGGCGAAGCCGGTTCAGGCTCCCGTTCCGGCCCGAGTTCCCGGCATCCAAAGCATTAGGCGTTTACGCAAAAAAGGACAAAGCCGAGAACGTATGAGATGCTGAAACGTAATAAAAACCGCCCCGAAAGCGGATAAAAACTTAAAACAAATGGCGAACAAACAAAAACAGACAGGAATGAAGATCGAACAGGTCGGGATATCTCTCCTCAGGCCCTCCGAGTACAACCCCAGGAAGTGGGGCAAGGAGGCCGAGGATCAGCTCAAGGAGAGCATCAAAAAGTTCGGGGCCGTCGAGCCCTTGGTCGTGAACTCGGCGGCAAACAGGAGAAACGTCGTAATCGGCGGCCACTTCAGGCTCCATGTCATGAAGAACCTCGGATACGAGGAGGTTCCCGTCGTCTACCTCGACATCCCGGACATCGAGAAGGAGAAGGAACTGAACATCCGGCTCAACAAGAACACGGGAGAGTTCGACTGGGATCTGCTCAAGGAGTTCGGAGAATCTTTCCTTTCCGATATGGGATTCTCCTCGGAAGAGCTCGACGATATCTTCGAAAACGAGGAAACCCCTGAGGAATTCGACCTTCAAAAGGAACTCGCGAAGCTCGATATCAAGGAAATAAAAGTCAAAAAAGGCGACGTCTACGATCTCAACGGCTCCCGCCTCATGTGCGGGGACAGCACCGTTCCCGGGGACATGGATAAGCTTATGGGAAGGGAGAAGGCCGACCTCTGCCTCACCGATCCGCCATACATCCTCGACTACCTGCACGGCAAAAAGAAAAACGGCCAGGCGGTCACGGGCTTCGGAGCCAAGAGGGACAGGAGATACCTCGAGACCGATTCCCTGCCGGACGACTTCACCCAAGAATGGATGAAAAACGCGAAGGCCGCCGCCAAGGACGACTTCCACATCATAGTCTTCGAGAACTGGAAAAACATCCGCACCATCTGGAACGAGATGGAGAAATA
This sequence comes from Patescibacteria group bacterium, assembly GCA_023474185.1. GTDB lineage: Bacteria > Patescibacteriota > Minisyncoccia > UBA6257 > Colwellbacteraceae > JACWAO01. Next base: position 2,878 of record JAMCXR010000009.1, read on the forward strand.
CTGGAAGGTCAAAAATATGATCGTCTGGCATCTGCCGAACCGAGTCCAGGGCTTCGCAGGCAAATACAAGTTCTTCAGCAAGCACGACATCGCCGTGGTCGGCTCCTCAAGCGAAAAGGGAGAGCTGAACCTCGAACCGGAAGAAGACCTGCTTCAGAACGAGTACGAGACCGCTCTCTACGCCGTCTCCGGCAAGCCCCACTGGGAAGGCTACGAAAAAGGCAAGCGGATCTGCCCGACGGATTTCGTCGAGCACGCGGCCGCCGACGAAATCCGTCGGGGCCAGGGGATAATCTTCGGCACCAAGCCCGTGGAAATCCTCATACCCTACATCAAGGTCTTGACCGAAAGAAACGGCCTCGTCCTCGAACCATTCGGCGGATCGGGCAGCACCCTCATCGCCTCGGAGAAGCTCAAAAGAAGGTGCTTTGCCATGGAGAAATCCCCGGTCTACGCCGAGGTCATAAAGAGGAGGTGGGAAAGGTCGACGGGACTAAAAGCGGAAAAGATAGATGGAAGATAGCGTCGGAAAAACTACGGTCGGGGAAAGGACGGAAAAAGACAAGCAATCTCTCGCTGAGGCCCTGAAAGAAATGCCCATCGTTCAGTTCGCCTGCAGGAAAGCCGGCGTGAGCCGGGCCACCTACTACAGATGGCGGCAGGAGGACAAGGAGTTCCGGAGGGAGAGCGACGACGCCCTGAACCAGGGGTATGAATACATAAACGACATGGGCGAATCGCAGGTCATAGCCCTCATCAAGGAAAAGAAGCTGCCGGCGATCACCCTCTGGCTCAAGCACCACCATCCGAGGTACGGAGCGCAGGCCAGGCAGTACGTTCCGCCAAGCGAAGAGGACGATCTTACCGCCGAGGAAGAGCGGATGGTGCTCGAAGCCCTGTCGCTCTCGTCGGGGAGGCCGGTAAGAAGACTGGGGAAGAAAAAATGAAGAAAACCGGAAAAACGGAAGAAATATCTCCGGAGTTCGCGGAGAAGGTCAAAAGCAGCAAGAAGCTGCGGCGGAAGCTGGCTTACGAGGATCCCCTGTGGTTCGCCCTCATTTACCTTCCGCGCTATTTCCAATATCCCTTCGCCCCGTTTCACCTCGAGATGTTCCGCATCATCCGGAAAGAGCGGTACAAATTCGCGGCGGTCATGGCCTTCCGCGGCTCGGGGAAGTCGACCGTGATGAACACCCTGAACGTCCTGTGGTCGATCCTCGGGAAGCCCGAAAAGAAGTTCGCGATAATCGCGAGCAAAACCCAGGAGCAGGCCAAGAACCACTTCGCGAACATAAAAGCGGAGCTCGAAACGAACGCGCTGCTCATCGAAGACTTCGGCCCCTTCTCGGGAAGCGAAGCCGCCTGGAATAAAATGTCGCTGGAACTGGAATACTGCGGGGCGAAGATCGTTTCCGTCTCCAGGGACCAGAGTGTGAGGGGCCTGAGGCACGGGCCGCACAGGCCGGACCTGATCGTCTGCGACGACCTGGAGGACGACGAGGACAAAGGCGGCGCCGTACCGATCCACCGGAGACTGCGGTCCGAGATAGCGACCGCCTGCGCCCCAGGCGCCAGGATATTCGTCCTGGGCAACCTGATATCGAAGGAATCCCTCCTGGTTCTCCTGAAGCTGGACATCGAAGCGGGAGAAAGCCCGTCGTCGATCTTCCGGGCCTACCCCTTTAGCGACGCATACGGGAACATCCTCTGGCCGGAGAGGTTTCCGAACGAGGACTCGGTCGGCGAGTTCAAGCGCGCCGCCGGGGGCGCCTGGGAACGCGAGTATCTTTTGGACGCTTCCGCCGATGAGGATTACTACGCCAGACGCCGCTCCAATGATCCCCTATTTGATGAGTGGGGAGCCGAGTACGGGCCGTTCCTGCGCAAGGCCGGACTGAAGTATCTGCGCGATAAGGAAAAAGCCGGCGACATGAAGCTCCAGAAGCCGCTTGTCGTGCCTATGCGCAGGTTCCGCATCGATTCCCCGAAAACCGAGAGCGAACGCGAGCGGTTTTTAAGGTATTCCCAGCAGAACCGCCCCCTCCCCGAATACATGAAGGAGTACGACGACGCGCTCAAAAAGGCCGCAGAAGGGCTTGACGATCTGATCATAAGAAACTCGCGGTCCGACCGGAATCAGGATCGGTGGCGGGACTAAGAGCGGCTTGCGGGCGGCGTTCTCCAATGAACGAACTGCCGCTGTCCCCCAGCGAAGTTTGTCAGACGGTAAAGTTCGTTAGACAATATAAAGAGTATGAATAATTGTCCTAGGTGTGGAAATCTAAGAATGTTCTTTGACCAATGTCATCAGAGCGCATTCCCCGAGGCTTATGCCATGTGTAAATGGTGCGGTTACTGGAAGAAAGAAAAAGAAGGCGAAGAGGCAAAACGTTGTAAAATGTTTTTCTGCGGATGTCCCGGGTCGGTTAAAGACCGGTTAGGGTATGATTGGGGGTTTGAGCAGGCTAAGTGCCAATCGTGCGGTAAATTGTTTGCCGAAGAAAATCAAGTTCAATGGCCCGCAGACGATTCGAACCACCCGTATAAAAATATGTTGATTGGCGAGCTTGCGTCTATGATTATGATGAATTTTTCAAGGTTAGGAGCGCGCTGGCTAACGATGGTGCAGAGCGACAAAGGCGATGTTCTGACTGTTGCATATAATTCTTCCGCGCCCATAGAGCCGGATTTCTCCGTGATTGGCTGGAAACAGTCTGGAGTTGTACGCGATTCCACGGATGCAAGAAAATGGAAAATAGACTTTATCAGGTCATACTAGCTTTCTAATATACCTATTGCAGAAAGCCTAATTTAAATGAATTATTCGTTGGACAAAAATGGAGCCATGGAATGGGGCGTGAAACATCAATATGCCAATATGCGCTTTTTTGATGCAACCAATGATTACACAGCCGCTCGTTGTTGCATTTTAAATGGATTATTTTCTGGATTTGCACTGGCTACCCAGGCAACTGAAAAGCTGTTGAAGGCAATCATATTTTTAGAAACCAGTGAGAAAATGAGAACCTGTCACGATCCGTACAAGTTGAAAGAAAAACTAAAAAAGGCTAAGGATTATGATCTGGATAGCTTTGACAATACGCTAAAGAAATTAAATGACCATTATCTGGCCAGATACCATGAAGACAGTCCGAGGATTCATGCGGATGGATCGTCCGGAGCTTCTTCCGAAGAATTGCCCATCATAGACGAATTGTGGTTTATCTTGGCTGAAAAATTGCCAATGCCAGATGAGATAAAATATCGCATGAAGCTCTTCGCTGATTTATTTGAGCCAAATCCAGGTTGGTCAAATGGATTTTGGCTAACGAAAAATAATTTAGCATTTGATAGACGTAAAGAAATTTTATCAAAAAAATACACTGATGTGTATAAATATTTATACGGAAAGTAAAAAGAACCCTTATAGACGGCATAATAATGGCACTAGGCCGGAAAGCGCGCTTGTTTTCTTGGGATTGTATGTTTTTTTGGCCATTCCGTCCATTCCTAATTTAAAACCGCGCCCCTGTTAAGGCGCGGCTATCGAGAATAAAACCGTAACAATTCGCGACTTTAAGCTTTAATATTCATCGTCATCAAATTTCACGAGAAACGCCTGATTATCTTTAAGCCAGAAATGGTCTTGGCAACTTTCTGATTGCGACCAAACAGAAGGCCAAAGCGAAATTTTATTCTTTTTTATTTTTATTTTCCAGAATGGCTCTTTGCTCTCCATGAGGTTGATTTCCAAAACCCCTTTGTGGCTATTGGGGCATTTTAATACGGCCCATCTCTTCACGCCGCCTCTTTCCACGATAAAAATATTTCCCCCAGGATCGGCCGGCACATCATTCATCGATTGAACCGAAACAAAGCCGGCGTAAATCCGATCCGGCCTACGTTTTTGCAGCCATCGGGAAAGACGCTTAATTTTTCTAGTTATGAAATTCCCCATGTTGTGTCTAAAAAAGGAACGGCATCGGCTCGACCGATATATGTCGGATCATTGCACCAACAATCCGATTTCGGACCAGTTGAATTAGTTCTTATTTTTGATTCATGAAATTGATGGATTACCTCGGTGCTAGGACGATCATCGCCCAAATAGCCGGTAAGTCTGTGGAGTAATTCTGAAATTGCAGAAGCGGCGACGGCAGTGGTAAACGGTATAACCGAAGGAGCAGTTTCGGCAAGCCCTGGCACGTATCCTTCCTGCCGCCTAGCCGTTGCTTCATCGGGATCTGTTTCTTGAATAGATTCGGACAAAATGCGATCCGGATTGATCCTTTCGCGGCAGAAAAGGCAGGCGGCACCCGGCACCAATGTCGTTACTCGGCCTTCGACGGCTTTTATCACCTCATTTTCGGAATCAATTTTTACACCCATATCGAAAATTGGGATGAGATAATAGATTGCAATACGAGTCAGAATAGAGCGGCCGAATTCATCATCGGTACAACCGAATATGATGTCGCAATCCCGTAACGATCGCGCGGCTGATTCTGCGGAAATAGGCCTATCTATAATCTGGATTTCGGTACCAAGGCCAATATCTGCAGCCAACCTTTCTGCGATTTTCACTTTTTTAATTCCTTCATCGATGCTTCGCGATCCGTACACTCTGTTAACGTTTGTTTTTTCAAAGCTTTGGCCGTCAATCAACAGCAGATTGCCAACACCCAATCTAACCAGCTGTTCCGCGACGACTGATCCTGTTCCGCCAAGTCCGACGACCCCTATGCGCAGGGACTTAAGCAAATTCTGCACTTCAGAGCCGAAAGCGCGGATTTGCCTGTCAAAGAATTCCGTACTGGCGGCAGGCCCGCCATTTATATAAAAACGAAACCGATTACCAATCACACGAACAACGTCAGCCGGCACACTCGTTCCGTCCGCAAGCCACATCCTTGCACTCGGACTTTCTCTGGGCGAGAACACGATGCTTCCGTGCGCGCCAATAGTGGATATTCTGGTATATGCCGTTCGAAATAGCTCTTTTTCTTCGCGATCGTCTTGTTCAGAGAAATCAGGCCTGCCAGCAGGATGAGAGTGAGCAAATAAAAAACACTCCTTTCGGTCGTCGGCGGCCTTAAGCGCCTTCGTGAATGAGCGCGACGGTATTTCTATATGCGTAGCGGAAGCGCTTTCGATATCAGCCTCTTCGACGAAAATTATTTTTCTTGCGATAAGCCGGATCTCGTTATCGGTCAAAGATGGCCGGCAAAGGATATAGGCAGCGCGTTCGGTTTCGCCTCCGAGAAGACGTCCAGTAATAGCATCATAGTCTTTCTCGCTGAAAGTTATGGAATATTTCATCTTTTTTTATCCAATTCTCTTTTTATTGCTGCGATAAAAGTTCGTATGTTGTCTTTGCCTACCCGCCAAGGGCACTCAGCATGGAAGTGTCGCGACCAGCGTTGCCAGCTTTCTCCTCGATAATCCTTGTGGACATCTGACTTTTCCGGAAACGATCCGCTTGCCAGCTTAACATCCGGACGCGTCCAGAACATGTCTAGCGCCGCATTGGGATATCCAGCCGGCAAAATAATAAGAAGATCGGCGATTGTCGGAGCGTATGCCTCGGGGAATGAAAAATTTTTTATGATCAGGTGGAAGGAACCGCTTTCGCGCACGACCAAAAACTCGTACTCCTTTTCTCTCAAAAAATCCCGGTCGATTTCCGGGATTAAATGTTCGTTGTTGGTTGGTTCTACATCGCTCATTGTGCTCCTGGCGTTAAGTTTTTTTGAGCGGTGTAGAAATGCTCGCCGTTTTCTAGTTCAAGGGGTTGGTCGTTGTTCGGAATAAGTACATCGTCCCCCTTGCCATGCACTTCGCGAAAGAGGTCGTATTTTCCCGGATCAACATTCCCGAGCTTATACAACGCTTCGCCCGTCGTGGGGTTGGGCGATTTATACCCGTTTTTATCTATATGAATTTCCACCTCGTTGTTAGCCATAATTAAATTATGGCAAGGATTTACGGATTTTTCAACACGATAAAAGGAGCTGGTTTCGGGGCTTTTCGGTCGCTCTGGACTCCCTTGAACCGCTGCGTCATTCCTTGAAGCATGACTAACCAGACAAAGGAGGCGGCGGGAACGGGAGCCTCGACAGCAATCCCGGCCCAGACAAAGGCCAGATACGTCCTTTACGCGAGGAAAAGCACGGAGTCCGAGGAGCGCCAGGTTCTCTCCATAGACTCCCAGGTGAAGGAGATGCTCCAGATAGCCGAAAGGGAGAACCTGGAGGTGGCGGAGATCCGGAGGGAAAGCCACTCGGCCAAGGCGGCTGGCCAGCGCCCCGTCTTCAATGAAATCATAAGCGACATCCGCCTCAATAGGTTCAGCGGCATCCTCACCTGGGCTCCGGACAGGTTAAGCAGGAACGCCGGAGACCTGGGAAAGCTCGTCGACCTCATGGACGAGAAGCTCCTCCTCGACATCCGCACCTACGGCCAGCGGTTCTCGAACTCTCCGAACGAGAAGTTCCTCCTCATGATATTGGGTTCGCAGGCCAAGCTCGAAAACGACAACAGGGGCGTAAACGTAAGAAGGGGGCTCCGAACGAGGTGCGAGATGGGGCTCCGCCCCGGAGTCGCCCCCACGGGCTACCTCAACGAGAAAAGGATGGATCACCGGTGCGAGGCGGTCCTCGACGCGGAACGGGCTCCGGTGATAAGGAAGATGTTCGAGAAAGCGGCCTACGAGCATTGGAGCGGAAGGAGGATCTACCACTGGCTGAAGTTCGAGCTTAACTTCAAGACCAAGGGGAACAAGAACCTGTCTCTGGGAAACATCTACCTTCTCCTCCAGAACCACTTCTACTACGGACGGTTCGAGTATCCCGAAAAGAGCGGCAACTGGTACGACGGCAGGCACGAGCCGATAATCACGAAGGAGCTCTTCGACAAAGTGCAGGAACATTTGAAACGCGACCATATCGCAAGGTCGGAAACCAAGGAGTTCGCCTTCACGAAGCTCATGGCCTGCGGCCTCTGCGGATCGGGGATAACGGCCGAGGAGAAATACAAGAAGCTCAAGGACGGAACCGTAAACAGGTACGTTTACTACGGCTGCAGCCGGTCGAGGGACAAAAACTGCAAGGGAGGGTACATGAGGGAAGAAGATGTCATAGAGCAGCTCGTGAAAATAATGGACAAGCTCGACATAAGCGAGATAGGCATGAGGCACAAGTTCGAGGAGGAGGTATCCAGGCTCGACAAGTTCCACAAGACCATCCTTAAGCTGCAGGGCGTCAAAGCCGAGGCCAAGGACGTGGACCTGAGGGACTACGCCAAGTACGTGCTCAAGGAAGGATCGGCGGTCGAGAAGCGGGAGCTGCTCTCATGCGTGAAAAGCAGGCTGGTGTTCAAAAACAAGGCTGTTTTTCTGGAAAAAGTGGAGGGAAGGGCGTAGACTTAAAGCAATTAAAGGCCATAAGGTGGTCAGAAATAGGCTATAGGTTTTTGAAACTATGAAGGAAAGTGATTTGCAAAAGAAAGTGGTAGAGCTGGAAGCTCAAGTGAGAAAGCTCAAGAAAAACAATCTTGGGCTGGTTTTTGAAGACAAAGAGGAAGATGTTGTTGAGCAATCAAAAACTCAAGTACCTGTTCTGAAAGAGGTTGTCAAAAACCGCCTTGAATTGGACGAAGCATATCCAAACAATTTGATGATTGAGGGCGACAATTATCTTGCGCTCTCGGTTCTTAATTACACGCACAAAAAGAATATTGACCTTATCTACATTGATCCGCCATACAACACCGGCGCGAAAAATTGGAAATACAACAATGACTATGTAGATAAGGACGATGAATATCGCCATAGCAAATGGCTCTCGTTTATGCGCCATCGCCTTAATCTTGCCAAGGATTTACTAAAAGATGGTGGATTTTTCGTTTGTGCAATCGATCATAATGAATTATTTACGCTAGGGATTTTACTCGATAAGATTTTTGGAGAAGAAAACAGAATAGGTGTAGTTACAGTGGTTCACCAAGCTCGTGGAAGATGGATGGATAAAAATTTTTCTGCTTCAACCGAATTTATGCTTGTGTATTCGAAAAAGAAAGGAACAAATATCAGGAACGCAGTCATAGATAATACAAAAAAAGAACAGTTTAACTTAAAAGATGAAATCGGCTCCTATTATCTAAAGGATTATATTGTAGTACAGGGTGGCGGAGGTGGCGTAACAAAAAAAGACAAGCCAGCTTTTTGGTATCCAATATATGTAAAAAAAGATTTAAGTGATGCTTCATTGGAGAAGAAATCGGGTTATGAGGAGGTTCTGCCGATAACTAAGGCAGGTAGAGAATTAACATGGATAACTGTACCTGAGACATTTATTGAGCGATATAAACAAGGGGAGGTTGTTATAAAAAGAGAAGACGGAAGAATAGTTATTTATAGAAAATTCAGAGAGCAACAAATCATTCCTACTCACTGGATTGATCCAAAATACAATGCTACATCGCATGGGACTTTGTTGTTGGAAAAAATACTTGGTAAAAATATATTTGAATATCCAAAATCGCTTTACCTTCTGATTGATATTCTTAAATTGACTGCTGGACCAGATGCTACTGTATTGGATTTCTTTGCTGGTTCTGGCACAACAGGTCACGCAGTTTTGGAGCTCAATAAAGAAGACGGCGGTAACCGGAAATTTATCCTTTGCACGAACAACGAAAATAATAACGGAAGTGGAACAGGCGGGATTGCCGAATCAGTTTGCTATCCGCGCATCAAAGCAGTTATCAACGGCTACAAAAATAAAAAAGGTGAAAAGGTAGCTGGTATTTCAAGCAACCTCTCCTATTACAAAACGGACCTTGTGGATATTGAACAAATCCACAAAGTACCAGACGAAGCAAAAATTCGTATTACATACGAAGCCGGAGAAATGATTGCGGTACGCGAGGATACGCTCGGTGAAGTAGAGAAAAACGACTGGTGGCAGATTTTTGAGGGCAAAGGTAAGCTGACGGCAATTTATTTCAAGGAAAATAAAGCAAAACTTGCGGAGCTTATTGCCAAACTGGAAAAGAAAAATCTGCCAACAGCTCTGTACATTTTCAGTTGGGGCAAAAATGAATACAAAGGCGAGTATTCAACCGCGAATATCAGGGTCGAAGATATTCCAGAGCCGATTATTGAAGTTTACAAAGAACTTAACCGGATATAACTATGTTTGCGCTAAAACCATTCCAAGAAAAGGCAATATCGGAGCTCAAAGATCAGTTTTTGAGCTTGTGGAAATTGCCGAACCAAAATATCCCGCTCGTTTTAAAATCGCCGACTGGAAGCGGAAAAACCATAATGTTGGCGCAATTTTTGCGCGACATAGTGAGTGATCCGCGCTTTGCGGGCAACGACGTTGCCTTTGTGTGGTTTTCGTTTAGTGAGGATTCATACGAGCAAAGCAAGAAAAAACTTTTTGATTATTACGGCGGCGCAAGCGAGCTTGATTTGATTGATCTCAACGACCTTTCACGCGAGAAACTTCACCAGAACGATGTCTTTTTCATAAACTGGCAGAAAATCAAAGGCAAAAGCAAAGACAGCCGAAAATTGCGCCGTGAAAACGAGCAAGGACTGACTTTTGATAACTTCATCAACGAAACGCACGAAGCGGGGCGCAAGATTATCGTAATTATTGACGAGGAACATATTGGAAGCGACACCGACCTTGCGCTGGAAGTGGTAGAGGGCCTTATTAAACCAAAAATCACGATTCGCGTGTCGGCAACGCCTAAATATATTCCCACTCGCGCTGAAACTGCCGGATATATTGAAGTGACGCGAAATGATGTTGTTGAGGCGGGGTTAATCAAAGAAAAAATTGTTTTCCAGACGGAAGAGGATCTGAAACAGAAAGCCGTCAAAAAACTCGACCAAGACGAAATGCTTTTGGAATTGGCATATGCCAAAAGACAAGAATTGATTGGTTTATACAAAAAACTTGGTATTGAAGTTAATCCGCTCGTTTTGATTCAGCTTCCGAACGACGACCAGGCAAACAAAGAAACGAGCGACACAACAAAGCAGACGATTGTTTTGGAATACCTAAAACGCAAGGGCGTAAAGAGAGACGAAATTGCCGTTTGGCTATCCAAAGAGAAAGAAAACCTGGAAGATTTGGAAAAACACAACTCGCCGGTGTCATTCCTCTTATTCAAGCAAGCCGCCGCTACCGGTTGGGATTGTCCGCGCGCGAGCGTACTTGTAATGTTCCGTGAAATAAAGAATCCAACCTTTGCGATACAGACCGTCGGGCGCATTTTGCGTATGCCTTTTGGCGAGCATTTTGCAAATCCCGAACTCAATCTTGGTTATCTCTACACCAACTACAAGCGCAACGAGGTTTTAGCGGAATACGCAAAATCCAATACCGAAAATCGTCCTGCGATAAACGGAAGTTATCGCAAGAAAAACGTTGAACCGATCAAACTTGAATCCGTCTTTATGACGCGCGCGGACTACAACGACTTGGGCGACACATTCCAAACAACCTTCAGGCAAATAGCGGATAAAAAACTGGACACAAAGAAATTGAATCTGAAGCCGAAAGTAACGAACGGCTTGATCGTTGGTGTGGAAATCGACAACTATGATAATTTTACAAAGGAACTTTTTGAAAGAGGCGAAAGTTATGACGAGGAAATGTCTCGCTACGATCTTGAGCGACTATATAACCTACTTTGCTTCAAGATCATCGCAAAACAAACCGATGAAAATAGAAAATTCGCGCCGGAGCGTTCGTGGGGTAAGCTCAAAACCGCTCTCAATATTTATCTGATAGAGAAACTCAAAATTTCTCGCTCCGACGTCTACAAAATTATCGTGAATGACCTGGTAAGCGAAGCGGGCACGCTTGCGCCTATTATCGGCGATGCGCTTCTGGCATACCGTCCTATTCGCGATCAAGAGGTAAACAAAAAGGCGGCACGCGCGAAGCGCGTGGAACACATTGAAATACCACGCGAGGCGTTATTCTTTACTGATCAATGCGAGACATTGCCGGTCAAAAAATCCGCAATGGAGCCGTTTTGGTTCGAAAAAATCCCTGCTGGATTGTTCGGAGGTACAAACAATGAGAAGAAATTTATTGACTTCCTTGAATCATCTAAAAACAAAAATGTCGTGTGGTGGCACAAAAATGGCGACACCGGAAGCGAGCATTTTTCAATCTCTTACTACAGCCATGAAGAAAACAGAGAAAAATTGTTTTATCCAGACTGGATCATTAAGACGAAAGGCGGAGTTCTAATCATTGATACCAAAGCCGGAATTACCGCCGAGAGCAATGATACGAAATACAAAGCGGAAGCTCTTCAAGTGTGGCTGAAAAGCAGAAGAGGCTTTGACGGCGGTATTGCTGTTCAAGACGGCCCAAACGGCTGGAAAATAAATCGTAATACAAAATACTCCTTCAATTCGTCGCTTAAGGGATGGGATGTTCTAGATTTAGCATAAGATTATGGATGAAAATTTTGATAAATTAGTAAACAGATTAAATCGAACGTATGGGTGTTTCTTGATGTGGAAATATATCCGCAAATCTATTTCCATACCAGAAAGTGGTCAAATAGAAGCTGACAGAAAAAGTGGAATTATGAATAGATATAACGGCATTTTTAGTGGCGTCCTTTACGCAACTGAGAATGCATTTATAACAGATTTGTACAAATTTTTTGATAAACCGAAGGGCAGTCTCAAATTGGAAACCTTGATAAAGAATTTACCCAGTGAAGACCAGAAGGAAGCTCGATCTTTGATCAAATCTGTTGAAGAAGAAGTTAAGCGAATTGAGACCTTACGGCATAATTTTTCAGCCCATGAACCCGTAGCCCCACAAAGGGAAAAGATATTTACTGAAGAAATTGAAAAAATTTTTTCAGTTGTACAAAAAGTCATGAATTTGATCAGCAAATCAATTCGTAGAGAATTTATGGTTTGGGATTTATGGGAAAACAATACAAATCAGTCATTTTCATTTTTACTCGACGATTTAGAATTAGGCTACGAAGCGCGAATAGCTAGAATGACCAATATGAATAAAAATCTAAAATAATTCTCAGTCACTAGAATCTGTCGCGAGGATTTGGCGAGCAAGGGTTTTGATATTTCTAAGCTTGATGATGCGACCATGAGGCAAATAGCCGCAGAGATGGCCGACGCTTATTTAGAAAACGGCCCTTGGATCAATCTGCCGATTGTTGCAGAAAAGTTTGGTATTCCTCGCAAATTAGCTGAAGGTGGGCAATCTGTTTCTGCGTAGAAAGCTCGCCCCAGGGGCAATTGCGGGGCAACCCGGGGCGAACAAATGGCCGGGTGGTTGGCTAAAGATGGTAAGATGATAAACGTATGAAAATAAACAACACATTCAAACTCATCATCGCAATAGTCGTTTCCGAGTTTGCTGGCATCATCGGCTCGGTGTTTACTACGCCGTCTATTGTCGGTTGGTATGCGAATCTGGCAAAATCAGCTCTTAATCCGCCGGCGTGGGTTTTTGGTCCTGTCTGGACGACACTGTTTGCGTTCATGGGCATCGCCGCGTTTCTCGTTTGGCGTAAAGGATTGGATCGCAAGGATGTAAAAATTGCGCTTAGTATCTTTGCGATTCAGCTCGTGCTCAACACGCTCTGGTCAATTATCTTTTTCGGATTGCATTCTCCGGCCGGCGCACTTGTCGAAATTATTTTCCTCTGGCTCGCCATTCTTGCCACAATTATTTCCTTTGCAAAAATCTCCAAACCAGCCGCCTGGCTGCTCGCACCATATATTCTTTGGGTCACCTTTGCTGCATATCTGAATGTAATGATTTGGTTGCTTAATTAAGACCGGAGGGAATAACTAGTCGGCCGTGGCCAATAGCTGCTGCATTTGTTTGAGTGTAAGGTCAGAAACATCAAATAATTCCTCCCATTTGATCGAGACAAAATCGTTCCACTTGGGGACCCGCCTAGGTCTCTCCGATACTCGGCCTTGCCTGCGGAGGCGGAAGGATTCGAACCTTCGAGGAGCTTTTGGCCCCTAACGCATTAGCAGTGCGCTGCTTTCGACCGCTCAGCCACGCCTCCGTGCCTCAAAAGGATAGTCTAACCGGCCGAGATATGCAATAAAATCGCCTGACTTTTTCCTTAGAGGCACACCCCCCGGCGCTATTCTTCCAAATCTTTCTTTTTCTCCTCGTACTCGCCTTTGTCGATTTCTCCCTTGGCGTATCTCTCACGCAAAATATCCAGCGCCGAACGCCCATGGTGATAATGATCGCCGCGCCAATGCGGATGATGGCCGTCTCTTATCCAGCGCACCACGAGAATTATTCCGCCCACGACAATAATCCACCATAGAATCGTCCAGATAAATGCCATAATGCCCCATCCGGTTCCGTATCCGTAATACCCCATCATAATCTCTTTTTATCTCTTTTTTCGGAGGCCGACTCCTCCTTTTCGGGGCTGCTGCCCCATTTAAAGATAGACCTCCGATTTCCAACCCGCAATATTAGCAACGCCCGCACGACATAGTTATCGAAGGGTGTTAAACTCAGGCCAAAAGATATATAATAAAGACGGCATGCGGAGGAATTTTATTATTCACATCGCCAGCCTTGACAGCTCCGATTCGACTGAAAACAAAGGTCGGATACGTCAGATAAATTAAATGGAGCAAGCTGAATCAAAACCAAAAGGCGCGTTCGCCATGCTCAAAGAGTGTAAGAAGTGCGGACACACCTTGCTCGACCACTCCTCGCGAACGCCTGCCGGTTCAGAACCGCAGGTCGGAGCATGCAAGGAGTGCGATTGTCAGCAATTCGAAGAATAGAATAGCTGCCTAAAAAGGCATAGCAAAACTCCGGTTTTTGCCGTTTGATTTTCGTTTCCCAACGCCTGGCCGCAGATAATTAAAAAAAGGATGCTTATGAAATTAACAGGAACTCACGTCAGGAATATAGTTTTTGGTGTTTCCGACAGTCTGGTTTCGACCGTCGGCCTTCTTTCCGGCATAGACATTAGCGGAATGCCCAGATCGTCGATAGTCCTCTCCGGAATAATTTACGCATTTGTCGAAGCCTTTTCCATGGCGGTCGGCAGCTTTCTTTCGGAGCAGTACGGCGCGGAGTACGACGCCCAAAGCGAAGTTTCGGAAAAAAATTCCTACGTCGCCGGCACGGTCATGTTTGTCTCGTTCGCCTTGGCATCCCTTATTCCGATGGTCTCTTATATCTTCCTCCCTCTCGCCTACGCCATCTGGGTTTCAATAACTCTTTCTTTATTGGCCCTGCTCATAGTCGGCGCGGCCAGCGCCAAAATATCCAAAACCAACGTGATAAACCGCGGGGTGCGCATGGCGCTTTTGGGCGGAGCCGCAATAATGATCGGTGTAATCGTCGGCGAAATTTCCAAAATCCATTGACGCCGCCGCCCCTTAATGGTATTGACAAAAATCCGCAATGATTGAATAGTGTATGCATTCTTGAACCTGGAAAGGGGATAAAAGGATGAGGCCTGTAATGATCGAAAGGCGTGGGGACAAAAGGCTTGTCCGGCCAGCCCTGCCGACCGAGCTTCAAGAACTCTGGATCCGCACTCTGCGGAGCTATCTCTCGGCCTGGCTGTTCCCGATTATCTGGGGAGCTTCTCTGGTCGTGGGCGGATTAGTCGTCAAGGTCGTCTGCAACGCGTTTTTCGGGCTCGCGGGATCGCTCTACGTCGCTCCATCGGTGGGGTTCGTCTACCGTGTGTTCGGCTACTGCAACGCCGTGGAAATCATCGGCGTGCTGCTCATCTCTTTCGGCGCCTTCATCGCGCTCAACCCCAGGAAGTAGCGTCTTTCTCTCGGAACCCGCACTTCGCCCCGCTTTGGTTCGCTCTAAGCGATCCTCGGCGGGGCTTTTTATTTACACGGCGGTTTCCAAATCCGAAATTCGGGTTTAAACTTATGTCATTTCTGCACCAAGGAGGAAGGCTCTACGGATAAGCTTTTGCGGATGTTCGAGGATCGCTATCTGTCGCTCTACGGCAACCTTTCGCTCGGCTGCTTCCGCAGCTACCGTGTGGAGTTCGCCGCCATTGGCCTGGCGCTAGTCTTGCTATGCGCCGCGCATTTCGCGTCTAAGACCTTCCGCCGTTTGCTCTTTCGTTGATTGTCCGCCGTCGTCCGCCGGGTTTGCCTTGCAAGCTCCGGCGGGTTTTTTTAATGCGCTCTTTAAATATCCGGCTTTTTGCCATACAATGCAGTGGAATTCGCGCTCATCGTTTAATGGACAGGACACGGGATTGCGGATCCCGTAATCGAGGTTCGATTCCTCGTGAGCGCACAACTTAGGGCGCGGTTCAAGGGACAAGGGTTCCCGACCCGCTAGTGCGACTTAGAAATTCTAGGAGCTAGGGCTCAACTAGTGATATTAAAGACCAGGTATCTAATCAAGGCTCTTTTTGATTTCTTGAAAGATGGTTGTCTTACTTTGATCGGGCGGGAAAATTTGCCTTAACGTATAGGGGAAATATCCTCTCACACCATCCCATATTTTTAAATACTTAGATATCTCATAACTGCCAAAGTGCGCCGGTTTGCCCTCGAGTCTATTTTTAAAAGTTTCTGGATCGGTGGGGTTAATAACATAGAGACTAAGATTATGTTCTTGAACGCCTTTGAGTAAAATATCGTTTATATGATTATCAGCGAATCCATAGCCAATGATTAATAATTTTTTATCACCTTCATAAATGAGATTTTGGAAAATTTCAAAATACCATTTTAAAAGCGGCTCTTGATTAATATCGCTTTCCTTGTTTTTACCGATGACCAAGCTGGTGTAGAAAAAGC
>JAMCXR010000001.1 GCA_023474185.1 Patescibacteria group bacterium
TATTTGAAAGAGAACGGCATCAATCCCGCGGCGATTTGCTGCTTTTACAAAGTTTGCGTATAAATCCACCCCAACCACCGAATTGGTTTTCGCGATAATGGCGGTCTCCAGTCCACGGTTACATCCCACATCAAGAACCCGGATGCCGTCAGGGATATGATCGCGTAGGACGGCAGAAAACTGGGCATATCCCGGATGGTTATGCATAACCTCGATTTTTCTTTCCCAAAACCATTGTTCCGGTTTTGCAAAAAAGGAAGGGGCTACACGAACTCTGGCACCGCTTATAACTTCTAAAAGCGTGGCTACTTTATCCTTCAGAATAGCCATGTTTTATTCATCCATTTCTCCTTCCTGGATATGATAAACGATGCTGTCGAAAGCCGTAAAATGGTTTATTCCCATAGGCTTTAGGGTTTCGTAGAAAAAAATGTGATCCCCGGAGATTTCCTTGCCGTCCGGGATCTTTCTGTTGCCTATCGGATACCCGCCGCTTTTTATGAAGGACTCTTTGTATATAGCGCAGGGCATAAATAATCCGCCTTCGCGCAATTCAGGCTTGCTTGTGCGTTTGGCAAATTCCTGGAATCCGGTGTCATTATACTCCTTGTAAGACTGTCCGAAATTCCTGCTTATTCCGTAAGTTCCGCTCGGCATCTTGCCGGATTCGACCAGCCTCGAACAAACTATCCTGTCTTTTCTCAACCACTTCAAAAGATTGTCCAGCCACCCGTCGGAAAAAGCCATATCGGAGTTAACAAATACTATAATATCCCCCGGCGCGTTCATTCCTCCATAATTCCAGGCGCGGTAAACGCGGTTAAGGTAATATTCGTTTTTATCCTCGTTTTCTAAAACGAGATGGACGACGCCGTTCTCTTTCAAATAGTTTTTGACCTTGTCGGTCGCGTCGTTGGCGACAAAAACGAACTCGGCGTTCTCGGTGTGTTTATTAAAAGAATCCGAAACGAACTTTATATACGGAACGGACTTGTAGATCAAAGATACTACCGAGATTTTCAGAGCAGAAAGCGGCAGCAAATCAACATCTAGAGTTTCTAGTCTGATATTCTTTTCGTCTTTAAACATTTCTAAGTAAAAACCTTTCTGGCCGTTCCGCTTGTACCTCTCGTATTTCTTTCCGATCTCCTCCGCTGAAGAAAATCCGTAATGGATAACTTTGAGCTCACTCTTGGCAATATTGTCTAGTCCCCGCGGATGCTGGTCTTTATGCAAACCGGTCTCCGCATCAAAGCTGAGATTCCCGTTATTCTTCCACAGCCTGACAAACCATCCTTTTCCCCAAAATCCGTCGGTGCGGTATTCTCTAGTGCCTTTCCACAAATTAACCTCCTGAAACTCAAATCCGTCGAAACCGTTGCGATCCCCGTAGGCGCATAGTCTTTTCAGTCCCCCTTCTTCGCCCGATCGTTCAAAAACCTCATCTGCGTCCAACCAAACTATCCAGTCAGGGTTTAGTTTGAGGATATATTCCAGCATTTTCTGTTTGGCGAAAATCTCCCTCTTAAAGTCATTTGGCTCGCGCAAAATATGGGGCGTGTACTGTTTTATAATTTCATAGCTGCCATCGCTCGACGAACAATCACAAACGACGATTTCATCGCAAACATTTTTTAAATGCCGCAATACTCGGGGCAGGTTCCCAGAAGCCAACTCGTTATAAACTTTCAAAAAACCAACGAGCCTTACACGTCTTTCCTCTTCTAAATGAGGCAGTTCTTTTATGATTTCCCCTTTTCCATTATTTGATTTGTTCCTCATTCTATACCAGCTAAAAAGAACCCACTTTTGTACGGGGTATGGCAGATAACTAAGCGCCGATTTAAGCAGTTTCTTAACCGATTTAAGCACAGAAATTAGTCTCGGTTATACGCCTTTCTTACAAAAGCATTACCCTTCAAGTTCTCGAAGCTTCTCGAAGTCGCAAAATATCCATTGCGTATCTTCTCCATTAAATCCGCGTGCGCGCGCTCGCTCGGACTTCCTCCTTCCGGATTCAAGATATTTCTGTCCCAATCGGCCTTCATTTCCCATCCTTTGACCATGGCGTTGTAGAGCGTCTCCCTACCCTCGAATCCCTCAAGAACGGTAGCGCCGGCATCTATCGTTTCCGGCCTTTCGGTCGAGCGGCGGGCTATGACGCAAGGCGTGCCGACGATAAGCGTTTCTTCCTGCACAGTGCCGCTGTCCGACACGACCAGCCGCGCGCTTTTCTCCAGCCTCAAGAAATCAAAGAAGCCGAGAGGTTTGGTTAAAACAAATTGCTTGTCCTCGATAAGATGGCTTATGCCAAACTTTTCCATGTTGGCCTTGGTTCGCGGCATAACCGGCCAGACTATAGGAAGGTCTTTTTCTTTGGCGAACCGCAAGATATCCGTAATCTTGTTTTCCAATATCTCCTTGGAAGAGACGTTTTCCTCGCGGTGCAAAGTAACCAGAATGTATTCCTTTTCTTTCACGCCAAGATTGTTCAGGACACTGCTTTCATCGGCTCTGTGCCCGTATTCGTTAATCGGATCCATGATTATGTTTCCGATTACTTTCACTCTGAAGTCCTGTATTCCCTCGGAAACCAGAATCTCCTTGTACCTCGGAAGATAGGAATAAAGCGCGTCGGACAAGTGATCGATAACGACCCTGTTCTTTTCTTCCGGCATTCTCCAATCGAAACTCCGTCCGCCGGCCTCTAAATGAATTACCGGAACTCCCGAACGCGAAACAGCGACCGAAGACAAAACCGTGTTGGTGTCGCCGAGGTACATAATCGCGTCGGGTTTAACGCTCTCTATCATCTCAAAAACCTTTTCCGAAAGCAGTCCGACCTGGTAGGCGTGCCCCGTCTTGCCGCTGTCTTTCAAATCCAGCCCGATACGCAAATCCATGTCCGGCTGGCGGATTCCGAATTCTTTCAAAAAGGTCCCAAAAAGCTCGTCGTCATAATGCTGTCCGGAATGAACCAGAATATGCTCCAGTTCCCCTTTTTTGGCCGAATCGTCCAGCAGCCGGATAAGTTTGTACATCCGTATGTAATCCGGCCTTATTCCGAGAAGCGTTACTAATTTAAATTTAGTCATGTGTATTTAATTACTTGCCCGACATTTTCATAAAAAGGATAACCCAACGCGGGGCTATAGGCAATTTAATATAAAAATCCGCCGCAGTTTACACCACGGCGGCGATTGACGGATCTCGTATCGACAGAAGTCGAAAACGAGGGGCTTTACGCCAAAAGTTCCCGCACTCGGCCGATCAGAAAAGGATCAAAGCCCGGGGCCACTCTAAGGTCAACATTGACCAACGAACTTAAGATTCTTCTATCCAGCTCTTTAATATAGCCAACTTCTGCACGCTTCAAGTCGTACATACCATCCATCGGAACCCATTCGCCGTTCAAGCGTACATAGAAAAAGTCATCTGCACGTGGATCGTAGTAGAACACGACCTCGCAGTAGTTGCTGCCCTCGCCATGCGCGAATTTAGCAACAAGCTTGCATCGTCCGGCCAAGGAACCAAGGAGCAAGAAGGTTAGCCACCATCTAAGGCGGCGGAACTCACCAAGGTTGCGGAACCTCTTTTCCAGGAATGCGAACAATATGCGAAACACCATTCCCACCCTTTCTGAAGAGCTAAGCTAAAAGGAAATATAAATCATATTCAAAACCACGTCAATTTGACACATACATAAAATTATGTTATAAATTACTTTGGTTTTTCCGATTGCACCAATTAGAGAAAGGAGTTAGTGACCGAGATATTCGGAAGAGAAACGAGGTGTCCTGATGGACGAAATCAAGTTGGCGGAAGCGGTGATGCGAATCACCCACCTCTGCCAAGTACCGAAGGACCAGGAGACGCTCGAAGACGTGGACGCGTGGGCCGTCTTTACCGGAGACGGCTATCGACTCGCTGATTACGTCGCTAAGCGGCACAAGGAAGTATCATCGGGCCGGCCGGAAATCTTCGTCATCGGTCCCGACAATCTCCTCCTCGCCGAGAGGGGCAAGGAGACCACCGCCGCTCACCTCGGATGGCGAATCAAAGAGTCGGGTGTATCATCGAACCTAATCGTCGTCGACGACACTCCGGCCGGATCCGCCACCCACGGCCAAGCGCGCGTGCTCATTGAGTACGCACGCCGGAATAGGTGGAGGAGGATCGCCCTCTTCTGCTCCGGCCACCACATCCTGCGCAGCTGGCTGACGGTCGTCGGCCAACTGGTAAAGCAGGATGCCCAGGATCTCTTCCTCGCTCTGCCGGAGCCAGCCTATGGGCTGAGCTTTCTCCAGCAGAACGATGAACTTGCCGGGTCTAACACGACGGCCTGGCACTTCTTTGCCGACGAAGGCGTTCCGAGGATCACCCGCTATCAACGGGATAAGGAACCGCCCGACGTCGCGACCTGGGAATCGGCAGTCGCTTACCTGCGACTGCACAACTTCCGCGGATTCTGAACCCCGCCCGCCAGGGCAACTCGAGAGGAAGACAAGGATGTCTTCCTCTTTTTTTGTATAAAATTGACGGATGGATAATTTAGTGGTATTAAGTAATCTCTGCTCTACTACAACTAAATAGACCAAAACGGATGCAGGAGAGAGGTCGATATAACGATGATGCTTGCTGCCGAGCGACCCACAGTTACGTGGTTTACGTACTTTCCGGCGGTGAATCTGCGGCGTGACAAGGTTGAACTTCCCGATGGCAGCATCTGCTCGGCGGGAAAGTTTCTCGAAAACACTGGCATCAGACCCAAAGATGTTTCTAACATCCTCTACTGCAACCGACAATACGATCGCAGGATTGTAACTACTTGGGATGAAGCAGGCGAACTGATGATGCCCCGTGGCGACACAGATGGTTGGATCAAAATATCTAACCTCACAAGGTATGTAATCAGAGTTATTGAGACGAGCGACTGGGGAAGCGATCGACGCAATTGGACACTAACCGCATATCCCAACAAGACAACTGAGATGAGCGATCACCGTCGCGAGTGGTTGAAGGGAGACAGAAAGAAAGCGAAACTCAGCCAAGGCAAGATAGCCTATTTGGCCGGAATCTCACGGTCCTCCTTCAGCCGCATAGAACGCGGCGCTAGAGTCAGGCTTGCAACGTACATGAAAGCATACTACGCCTCCCGGTATCTGGACTGGGCGAATGACATGGAAGTCATAAGGGTCCTGCGCCAGTGGTGGGAAGAGGGTTACCCGGAAGTAGCTTACGGTGCGAGCACGCACCCTTTTAGCGGTGATTCCAGACTGGATGTCACCGTTAGAACGTGGATAGCGTACGGCAAGGAAAACGAAGTGTCGCTTCTCGTCAAATCCAAGGGATCCGAACTTGGATACGGTACATTCTGGAACACCGGCTGGATAAAAGAGAGGCATTCACCGGAAAAGTTCGCAAACTTCCTGGATCAAAACGAAATTCGTCCTCTCCCTCGCTTTCTAATTGACAGGCTCCTACTCCTAGAACTGCTTCAACGCCAAGGAGGTGTAGCGTAGTAAGATGTCTATCCTCGACAACAGCTCGAAGGACGATATCGTCGTGACCCAAACCCGCTCTCCGAATGGAGGGGTCAAGGGGGCCGAAGTATCGACTCGGTTCGCTCACTACAAAGTTGATGTGCGTGAGTCGTCCACCGGCCAGCCCGAGGTCTGGTTCAGGTTAGAGAGCCGTGACGCCTTCGAGGTCGCCATGCTCGGATACAATACCACCACCAACGGCCCAATAGTCACCTTGCAGCGCAAGCGGCGTCTCGCAACCGACACGCCGCGTACCAAGGTGCCTGGCGGATACCTCTGGGGATCTCCCGAGGAAGATATCCCCGCGAAAATCCTCCGAGACTGCGGCGTCCAGCTCGGCTTCGGCGATCTAATCCCGCTCGGCCACGTCATCGGCCACAGCGAAATCATCACGCCGATCAAGCTCTACTACACGTTCCGCTGGGAGCGCGTGGCCGAGCCGCGGAGCGGAATCGAAATCTTCGACGTTCCGCTCCAGAAGGCCGTCGAGATGGCCATCCGACACGAGGTCGAGAACGACTCCTCGTTCTCAGGCCTCATGCGCTTGTACTTCCTCTGGAAGGAAGGCAAGCTTCTGAACCTTTAGCTCCGCGAAGCGGAGCTAAGCAAGGAGGAGACGCAACGCGTCTCCTCCTTTTCTTTTCCTTATATTTAAAGCTCGTCTATCATCTCGTCAAAAGACGGGATGTTTAACAAGCTATTGAGTTCCTTTACGGTGCTTAGCGTACGATTAAGCTTATTTTCCTTCTCCTCGTTTATTTTAACGCCCAATCCGTACTTATCCTTGAATTTATTAAGCATCTCGTATTTGGAAACGGACGTGGAAAAAACATGATAAACTCCGGCGGAAGGATATTTCTCCCTGTCGCTCATTATCTCGTCGCAGATTTTCCCAAACTGTTTGGTGGTAATTCCGTTCCAGTAGTGGCCGGAAAAACCGTTAATCTCCGGATTCGGCTGGTTCAGGAACCACTCCAAAAGCCCGGTGAAACTCTCGAGCTCGCGGCCGATAATCGAAGTGCGAATAGTCAAAGCGTGCTCCGGCTCGCCCAAACTTTTTGATTTCCCGTAAATGTCGGCCGGCGTCTTTAACGACTCCTCGTCGTAAGGGAACCCTTCCTTTCCGTTATAAACGCAATCGGTCGTGATATGAATAAGCCTGTCGCCGAAATTATTGGCCAACACATGCGGAAGCGCGCCGTTGATGAAAAAAGTCATCGCCGGATTTTCCATCGAGAACGGTATCGTTACGCCGATGCTGTTTATGACGAAATCGACATCTCCGACTTTGTCCAGAAAATCGGAAAGATACGCGCCCGGATATCCTTTTTTATTCACAAAATCGTCGTATACGCCCCCGGCATCGAACTCGTAAACATCGTGGTTCTGCGTTCCCCCGTAGGCTTTCTCCAGAAGCTCTAATTTGTCTTTATTCCTCACAGTGAGCGCCAGGTCGTACTTGTCTTTCAGTACATCGTATACCGCGCTCCCAAGCATCCCGGTCGCCCCCAAAATCAGCACTCTTTTTTTATCCATAATTAATTGCCAACAGGATAATCCTTATTTCTTTGACTGGCAAATACGAGAACTACCTGTTTTCCACTTCCCAAACTGTCTTTCCCCAATAGTCCGCAGGCAAGCGATAGTCGTCCCCTTTGGATTCCTCAAGGCTTGAAGTAGAGAAAAACATTATCTTGGTCCACTTCTCAAGCGGCCTGAAACCGTTGGCGTACCCCGAGGGAATAAAGAGCAATGACGGCTTTCTGGCCGATAAAACAAACCGGTTAACTTTTTCGTCCTTATCGGGATTGGAAAAGTCGTTTACCTTAACCGCCGCGACTATAGCCGATCCCGAAACGACCAGAACATATTTAGCCTCTTTGGCGTGGCCGTGAAAGGCGCGTATCGTGTCGGTGGAAAAATTTTCCACCATATAAAAACGCTTCACGCCGCTGAAGTTGAAATCGTTGGCGAAAGTTAATTGCCCGCGATCGTCTACTGCCATTCCGGCTTCTATTATTTTGGGCTCGCTAGGCAAGGTCTCCATGCTCATTGAGGCTGGCGATATGGCGAACGTTGAAATGAACGTCGCTTTCGACGTACTTGATTCTCTTTGAGGTCACCACATCAAATATTTCTTTGACTCCGTCCGCCACGGTATAAACCCTTTCAAGATCCAAAAGGCCGTCATTCTCGGCTTTGGCCGTAGACGCGTGGTAGTTCCTCTGGTCTTCGAACTTCTGCTCGACATATTCTATCTTGCATCCGGTTATCTTGGCTATCTCGGTTCCCAAATCTTTCATCTGATAGTTAGATGTCGCAAAGTTGTATATTCCTTTCCACGGCTTGTCTATTCCGTTCACCAGGATCTCGCCGACATTTTTAACGTGCACCAGGGGCCGCCACTGCGATCCGCCGAACACGGAAAGCTTTCCTTTCACGACCGCGTTGGCAGTCATATAGTTCGCGGCCAAGTCCATTCTGACACGGGAATAGGTATCCGACAGCCCGTAAACGGTACCGAGGCGGATTATAAAGCTGTTTTTATCCTTCAGTATCTTTTCGCTCTCCAGCTTGGTCTGGGCATAAAGCGAAAGCGGATTGGGGGCCGACTCTTCGTCCACTTCCGCGTCATTTTTTCCGTACACCGAACAGGTTGAAACGAAAATTATCCGGCCGTCATAGTTTTTGGAAAGCCATTCCACCGCGTCCCTGTTTATCGCGTTGGTCAAATCCGGCCTCACCTGGCAGGCTCCGTCTCCAACTATCGCGGCCAGCCAAATTACAGTGGAATAGTTGGGAAGGATTTTTTCAAGCTTTTCCGTGTCCCTGACATCGCCGTAGACAAAATCGACCGGCTTGTGGTACTGGTGTTCGTAAAGCAGACTGTCGTAGACAGTGAACGGGATGTTTCTTTTTAGAAGGATGTCCGTCACTGCCCCTCCGATGTATCCCGCGCCGCCAACCACTAGGACTTTATCTTTATTGTTTTGCTCGTTCATGGTATTTGGTTTATTTTATTTTTTCGGCGAACCAGCGGGGGTTAACGAAAGTCCGGATTCCAACTGGCTCACTATTTTTTGAGTGTTGGAATCGTCGGGCCAATAAGCGAGTATTTTCCTGGCAACCTTTAAGGCGTTCGTCTTGTCTCCCTCGCTCAAATAAATAGACAGTTCGCCGTACAAAAATTGCGGCCGGCGCGGGCTGTAAATCAGCCCCTCCTGATAATACTTCAAAGCCGTATCCCAAAACGACCTGTTCTTGTAAGCGTCTCCCATTTCCCGGTAAATATCGCCCATGGTGGAAAAGTTTTGGACGTAGTTCGCGCCGGTGCCGGAATCAATTATCGGCTGGGTGTACTTCAGCGCGAAATTGGCCAACTCTACCGCCGAGGCTTCCGGAATATTCGGAGTATTCGCCAAAACGGAGCCGATGGTCATGTCCATCTGGCGAATCACCTCATATTGCCCGACGGGCGAAGGAGTGCTTAAGGTGCTGATAAAATAATCCTCGAACTCCTGCAAGGTGATGCCCTGCGAGCCGTTTCCCCCGCCGCTTTGCAATACATTCATCGTGTTCACGAGCGAGGCCGACTTGCTGTAGGGCAAATAAGAGCCGTAGTAGATGACTCCGGCCATTGCCGCCGCTATAATGACGCTTAATATTTTTTTAGCTTCCTGATCCATATTTTTGGAATTCGTAATCAGCGAAAGCCAGGAAAAGCATAACATTGATGTAAGTCGGCAAGACATCGAATAAAACTATTCCCTGCACCAGGTAAGCCACCGGCATCGCCAGAAGCAATCCTTTTTGAAAAAGAGTGAGAGGAGCGCCGCCGCGGTGTTCGTGGTCTTCCTTGACTGGCCGGTTAGTCCTTTTGAAGAACTGCCAGAAGAAAACCGCGAAAATACTCAAATAAGCCAATAGTCCGACAGCACCCGTTTCCGCCAGGTAGTCAAAATAAATGCTGTGCGCCCGGTCGAACCAAGTCTCCGATCCCGAGACCGTCGGGTCATAATAATTGGTGTTAAAATACTTGTCGAATACCGCGCTGTACTCTTCCGGCCCCCAGCCGAAAACGGGCCTGTTCTTCCATCCCTCGAAAGCCGCCTCCCACGCCCAAAACCTGGTTTTGAACGTCGTGGCGTTGACCGAGATGTGGAGATAACGGTCGCAGACGCTGCAGTTGTTTATCTTGTCCAAAACCCTCTGGGCGGCGAAGAACGCCCCGGCCAGCACCACGAAAGCCACGAGCACCGCCATCAGCCACTTTCTTGTTTTCGTCCCCCGCTCGGCTTTAAAGGCCGTATAGAGAAGAAAGGCCAGCATTCCGGCGCCCAAGCCGACAATCGCGCCTCGCGTTTGGCTCAAAAGCATAAAGGAAAGAAATAGGATTACGCTCGCCATGAGTCCCATTCTCACCCAATCTTTCTGCCTTTTTTTCGCAAGCAGCAGGTAAAGGGCGTAGAAAATGGCAAACAACATAAAGGTGCCGGCATAGTCGGCGTTTCCCAGCGTGCCGCTCATTCTGCTTAAGAAGCCGGTGGGGCCTATGAAAATGTGCGGAAGGAACGGACTGGCCGCTACGACTCCGTACAGGCCGACGAGCAGTGAAATTACCACCATTACTTTGAAAACCGTCGTCCAATCGCTTTCTTTTTTAAAAATTGCCGTCGCGAGGAAAAAGAGGGCAACGTAGTGTAGAATTTGAAATCCGCCCTCTCCTCTTTCAAAGTTGGACCAGAACGAAAACCACGGATTAATGCCGAAAAGACAGGATAAGACAAATGCAACGGCGAAAACGGCTACGGCCACAAGCAACGGCTGCTCTCTCCAAATCCTGCGCAAGAAATTCTCCTTGCGTGAACCGGCTTCCTCCTTGCCCCTGCGGTCGCCTTTTTCAAGCGCCCAGTAAAGGGTAAAAAAAATTATCGCCAGATCGATGGCGGAACGGAAAAACACCGCCTTGCCGACTATGTAGGGAAAGTAAAGCCAAGGAAGGACTATCAAGACGCTGAAAAGCGAGACGTAGAGGAAAAACTTGGCGATTTTCAAATACATAAGAGGGTTTCTGGTTGATTAAACAATGCTCTTAGTATTGCAGAAAATTCCCTATATGGCAACAATAGGGGGTTCCTTCTTTTACTCGATTTTATTTTTTAATCTGTTCGCGCGATTTCGGTCCAAAGTAGCCGATGGGAGGGGTTATTCCGTTAGCTTTCTGCCAAGCCGCCACGGCTTCTCTCGTCAACTGGCCGAAATATCCGTAAGCGACTCCCGATGGCATCTTTAGATATCCACTGGATATGAGCATTTGCTGGAGCGCGGTTACATCGGCGCCGGTAGACCCAAGCGTGAGGTCGCGGGTGAAATTGTATGCCGCCTGCGCCGGTACGGAAGGTGCCACGGCTTGAGGGCTTACGGAAGATGTTTCCCCATTCAGTCGCGCGCAGCTATCTGTGGATAAGGAAACAGGAAACCCAAAAGCCCCGCGCAAGGCGCGGGGCTTTGGTTCAGCTTATCCGAAGCTCAAGTCGGACAAGCAAGCTAGACTAGGTTCCGGACGCGTAGGTGACAGCGTTGATCGTCGTCGGAGGAGTGGGAGAAATGGAAACCGAAGTTCCATTGCTCGTTCCATCCGAGTAGGTGACCGAGCTGTTTCCAGCGATGGTAGCCGTCAAGCCAACCGCGTTTCCGCTCGAGGCCGTCTGAGTCTGAGTTGAGTCGACCTGGACGGTAAACTTGGCGGATGAACCGGCGGTAATAAGGTATCCGCTTCCAGCCGAGCTGCCAAATGTCCACTGTGCGTAGCAGGATGTCTGCCCAACGCAAGTGCTGGTAGCTAAAGTGGCGTTATCGGAAGCTACTACACTGTTTCCGTTCGGGTCAAGTAAGACGACGGTACCAGTGCCGAGCAGTGTTGATGAGGCTCCGGTGACAGCGTTGCCGCCGAAGGTGACCTTTACAGTCTGTAAGTAGACGGATCCCTGACTACTAGCCGATAAGGTAACGGTACCGATCTGGTCGCTTGAGGTCTTCACGCGGCCGGTGGTGCTGCCCAAGGCGGCAACCGCGGTACCCATTACGCTCCTCATCACAACCTGAGCAGCGGCCGAAGGCGTGCCCGAAACAGTCGCAGAAACATTAGACTGCGCACCGATAGCGGTCACGCTAGAAGTGGCAGCAACGTTAAAGACGTGCGAACTGGTCGAGGCGGCGCCGCCGGAGCTGTAGCTCGCGACATCGCCCTTAAGCGTAAGAACGGTGGTTCCGTTCTGAGGAACGCTGATCGGAGTCGTCGGGTTGAAGGTGACGGTTCCGCTCGTAGCGGAGGCCATCGTCAAGTTCAACGGTCCGGCGACCTGGCTTCCTCCCGTCCAAAGCGTCAAGTTCTGGAAGGAGGCTCTGGTTCCGGTGTTGTTCGAAACGGTGTCGGTCAAGGTGATTGCCGTCACGTTTACCGGTTCCACATTGTTGTCGGTAAGATCGAAGACACCCAAAGTGTTACCAGTCGAACCCATCGAAACCTGTCCGGCAGCCGGAGAGCTGTTGTCCAGAGCCAATGTCAAAGTAGCTCCAGAGGAAACGGTCACGCTCTGGCCGGTTCTCGACGAATCGAAGGCGATCGAGCTGCCAGAAGCCTGGCCGGTAGCGGTCCAGTTGGTGAGCGAGACAACGCCGCTATAGGTAGCAGCAGTGCTGCCGCTCAAAATACTGGCGTAGACATCAACAGTCACCGCGCCGCCAGCCGGAACGTTAATCGGCGTGCTTCCAGAGAACGTATAGGCAGTAGCCGTACCGGTGTTAACCGTTCCTGCCGTCGAACCAAACTGGGTCGAACCAACCATCGCGTACATATTCTGCAGTTTCAAGTTGGTGTTGGCGCCAGTCGTAAACGTCAAGCTCGAGACGTTCGCTCCCTGAGCCGATGAAGCCGTCAAGGTGAACGAGCCAACCTTTTGGTTCTGGGCTCCAGCAGCGTAGGTCATCGTACCCACGGCGCTGTTAGTCGCAGAGGTCAGCGAGCTCGAAACCACCGTTAAGGTAGCTCCGGTAGCCGCGCCGCTCGAGGTCGTCTGGTTGGAGATCTGGCCAACAGCGTTGCTGCTACCAGCCACCAAGGCGCCCTGCAAAGCAGTGGCAGTCATAGAAGACTGCAAATCGGCCACCAAGGATAGAACGCGAGTCGTGTTCGCCGGAATGGTGTAGTTGATGTTTGAAGACGAAGTACCGAAGTAGCAGGTTATGACACCGCTACTGTAGCTGCAGTCGCCGCTCGAAGAGGTGTTTCCAATCGTGCTAATCGTGTTACCAACCTGTCCGCCGGCGTTGTCGATGAGCCTGATGTTTTTAAGATCATCTTCAGCGTTCGTGACAGAAGTCCAGCCCGTGCCGGTGATCGAAGCGCTGATGAAGTTGATTCTCACAGCCTCGCCGGCCGCCTTGACGTCAAATTTGGCCAAGGTGACAGCGGAGACGCCCTGCGCTACGTTTCCAGTCGGCGTATTCGCATCCTGGGAAACAGTCAGAGTACCAGCGTTAATGGTAATCGTCGTGGCATTGGTCGTCGTGACCGAGGTCGTAATGCCAGAGTTGTACTGACTGTCGGTGGCGCTCACGTCATAGTTGTGAAGAATCGTGAACTCAGCCGTGCGGTTCGGGCTGCCCATTATATCAGCATAAAGCTGAATGTCGGTCGTACCCGTGTTGAGCTTCACGTTGGACGAGGAAAGGTTAAAGTAAACCGTTCCATCGCTTGCAACGGAGGCCACGGTCTGGCCAACCTGGGTGCCAGCAACGTAGAGCTTCAGGTTCTGAAGGTCCGAGGTGTTGGCCGAGCCAACTTCGGTGAACTTCATACCCTTCAGCCAAACGGCGTTGTTCGTCACGTTGGCAGTGAGATCGGCCGCCAAAACGCCAGTCGTTCCGGCATTGACGCTGGAACCAACGGCATTAAAGGTGAAGGTCGCACTGGACAATGAC
Source organism: Patescibacteria group bacterium (assembly GCA_023474185.1). Lineage (GTDB taxonomy): Bacteria > Patescibacteriota > Minisyncoccia > UBA6257 > Colwellbacteraceae > JACWAO01. The sequence continues at coordinate 13,527 of JAMCXR010000001.1, forward strand.
GGGTTGCTAACCGTTGTCACGGTTTGCGTGCTAGCCGTAACCGGAGTTCCGGAAACGGTGTCGCCGGATGCCAAAGTCGCGCCAGTGAGCTGCCAGGCAATCGTGTTGCCAGCCGCCGCGCTGGACGAAAGGTCCATCTTCAAGGTGTAAGTCGCGCTCTGGCCAGCCGGAACATTCAAATTCAAGCCGCTAAAACTAGCGACTCCGCTTGAAAGGGACTGGTACTGAGCGACAACATTACCCGTTGAATCGGCCAAGTACATATTAGTGACGTTGGAGTCACTAACGACGCCGACTTTGGTGAAAGTCAAACCGGTGATAGTTTCACCGCTGGCACTCGAGGCCGTAAAGGTGAAGCTGCCAACCGGAATTTGACCAGCGCCAGCAATTACCGAACCAGCCGCCACGCTATTCGAAGCGAGGCTTGCCGCCAAACCGGTAGACGGAACTTGAGCCGTCGGTCCAGTGGTGGTGCTAGTCGGGGTGGTGGTGCTAGTCGTTGTGGTCAAAGCCACGTACTCCGCTCGGGATTTCGGTCCAAAGTAGCCAGCCGACGGCGTAACGCCGTGAGCGGCCTGCCATTTGGCAACAGCCTTTGCGGTCAAGGTACCGAAGTAGGTCGTTTCATGACCAGCGGAACCAGAACCGGTTGAGGCAACCGTGTATCCCGAAGCGTTGAGGTATTCCTGCAAGCACTTTACATCAGCGCCGGTCGAACCCACGGTGAGGTCGCGAGTGAACGTGCACGAAGCAGTGCTAGTAGTACCTCCCTGGGCCGCGAGTTGCGCCTGCAACTGCTGCACCTGGGCGAGTAAGGCTTGAATCTGCGCTTGCAAGTCAGTCGTTGTCGCGGCGCTTGCCGGCGCAATCATCAAAGCCCCACCCAGCCAGACGGCAGTCGAAAGAGACAACCCCACAGCCACAATTTTCTGGGAAAGTTTGCTTCTCATTTTTATCTTAAATCGAATCCTAAAATTTCTTTGATTACTGTTTTATTTTTTCAGACGATTACCCATCCTCTATCATCGACCCGCCGCCTACCGTGAGGGAGTGGCAAGCTGATTTCAAATAGATAACCCTAGTAGCTTGTTAAACTAAAAAATCCTCCTCGAGTCGAGGAAGATTTCAGACGAATGCGCTCTTTTGTGACAATCGCACCCGTCATCATCTTGCCTCACTCAAGACGATTTTATTCAAATGCTTTTTCTAGTTTAGACCAACGCTTCAAACCTTTCAACATCCAGACAAACTTGTTTTCTGTGGAAAACCTGGTTTGAACGTCCGGTTCTAGAAAATAGAACGATGTAGACTCCTTCTGGTTACGCTAGTTGAAAGCAGTGATCGAAACCGGAGCCGCGTTTCCCGAAAGACGTATCCTCTGTCCGGCATCGTCGTCCACCTTTTCCAAACGGCCGTTTCCGAGCAGGTGCCGAATATCGTTGCGAAGCGTGCGATCGCTTACCTCCGGAAAACGCACATAAACGTCTTTGGTCCGGCAACCATCCGGAAATCCTTTCATATACTCCACGATTTCCTCTTGCCGTTCCGACGGGTCCAAAACCGAATTTTCTTGGTTTCCGGCAATTACCTCTTCCGTTTCCAACTTTTGGAAGTCGGTTTCCACGCCATTTCCGGAACCATTGCCAAACTTTCCGGAAACTCCCTTGCCGCCCTCGATTTCGAGCACGCCGCCGACCTCGACTGGCAAGGAAAGGATAAGCGACTGCGGCGAGGAAACAGCCATCTTTAGCCTTCCTTTTATTCCGTCTATTTCCCGTTTCAATACGGAAGCGTTAGTCTCGCTTATCTCGCCTATCGCCATTCCTAAGGAAACTATTCGCGCCAGTTTTTCCAGGCTGGACAAATTAGGAAGCGCCTCATCTTCCGAACTGACACGGGAAACTATTTCCACCGCGGCGGAAACCAGTTCTTTCTTGAGGCTCGGTTCCCTAACCAATCCAGCTACGCGGAAAGCAGCCGCGCTCATTTCCTCCATTAATTTCCACTCGCTAGTCATATCTTTTGCCACAATATATCCCCATTTTTGGCAAATGTCCAGAATTCAGAAAGTCGGTTTTTTCGCAAAATATCCTTTATTATCAACATTGTAACGATTAATATAAATAAACCTGCCGGCTAATTGCCGATGCTTTGCCGAACTATCGGAAATCGATTTTCAGACATTTTCCAATTATCTGAAATGTTGCCAACGATTTGCCGCACAATTTTCCCGGAGGTCAACGCGATTTCCGAGGTAGTTGCCAGACAGCTGCCATACATCGGCAACCTCTTGCCGAATTTTCGGCATCCAACAAACAGGCATTTAAAAGTCGCAGAAACCGAACTAGTGCTGCCCGGTTAGCGAACGGAACGGGCCACCGCAAGCCGCAAAATAGCCGCTGATTTGCGATCCCTCCCACATTGCGGATTTGAAACACTATGACTTCCCCGGCTCCGAGTTTATAATGAATCGCAGATGAGCAAACGCACTCTTGTTTTAGCGGTTCTCGACGGCTGGGGAATAGGAAAGATGAGCAGGGTCAATGCGATTTATGCCGCACAACCGGAAAATTTCAATCGCATTCGCCACACCTACCCCGGAGGAACATTGCAAGCCTCCGGTATAGCCATCGGTCTCCCTTGGGGGGAGGAAGGCAATTCCGAAGTCGGGCACATTACTTTGGGAGCAGGCAAGGTGATTTACCAGCATTATCCGCGGATCAGTCTGGCAATCAAAGACGGCAGTTTTTACAAAAACGAGGTTCTTTTGAAGGCCTTTTCACAATCCGCCATCAACCGGACGGCGGTCAATATCATCGGGCTGCTAACGGAGGCCAACGTCCACGCTTCGCTCGAGCACTTGACGGCTTTGCTGGATCTCGCCAAAGCGCAAAACGCCGCCAAAGTTAACATTCATTTGTTCACCGACGGGCGCGACGGCCCGCTCAAGGGAGGGGCCGACTTGCTGGCAAAGGTGGGTAATCAAATTCAATCCTTCCCCGCCGCCAAAATATCCAGCCTTTCCGGCAGGTATTTCGGCATGGACCGGGACAGCCATCTGGATCGCACCAAAGCCGCCTATGACGCCATCGTGGGCAACATAAAGCCGTCAAGCGATCTAAATCCGGTGCGATACGCCGACCTTTCCTACGCCAGGGGAACGACGGACGAATATCTGACGCCTGCGCTCTTCGACGCCGACCGGGCGGCCAAGCCCGGCGACAGCTTTATTTTCTTCAACTTCCGCGAGGACCGGATGCGGCAAATTACGGAAATGTTCCTGAAAAATTGGCCGCCCGGTTCTTATTTCTGCTCCTTCACCGAATACAACCCTCAGTTCCAAATCCCAGCAGCTTTCCCGCAGGAAAAAATCACCAATCCCTTGGGCCGAGTTTTGTCGGATAACCGGCTGGTGCAACTCCGGCTGGCCGAAACGGAAAAATACGCCCACGTCACTTACTTCTTCAACGGCTTGCGCGAGGAACCGTTCCCCAACGAGTACCGCGTCCTCATTCCCTCCATTTCTCTCGCCCGGCCGGACGAACATCCGGAAATGAGGGCTGAAGAGATTACCGCCAGAGCCGTTTCCGCCCTGACCGAGGAAAAAATATACGATTTTCTGCTTATCAATTACGCCAACCCGGACATCATCGCCCACACGGGAAATTATGACGCCACAGTGGCCGCGATCAAAGAAGTGGACAAGCAAATCGGCACCCTATCCCAGGCCGTCCTGGCCAATAACGGAATTTTAATCGTCACCGCCGACCACGGCAACGCCGAAACGCTCATCGATCCGCAAACTGGACTGCCGGAAACCAAACACAACCCCAGCCCGGTGCCGTTTTACGTGATCGTGCGGGGCTGGGAGAGAAACAAAACCGAGGAGCAAGCCGCGGCCATCGAGGGGGAAAGCATCGGCGTGCTCTCCGACGTCGCGCCGACCATTCTGGAGCTGATGGGAATACCCAAACCGGCGGAAATGACCGGGGTAAGTTTAATCAGGGATTTAAGGTAAGACTGAAATCTAAAATAAACGGCAATGCGGAGCAAAAAAACTGTTACCGTTATTTGTTTAAAATCGAAATTTCGGATTTGGAAATTGTATTATATAATGTAGCCATTCCATGAAATTTCTGAACACGACGGTATTCGCTTTTATCGCCAACGGAATCGGTTTGTATTTGGCCAATGTCTACATCCCCGGCTTCAGCATCGCTTCCGATTTGAAGCAAATCGGCATCGCCGCCGCGGCGCTAACGGTCATCAACTTGGTTGCCAGGCCGATTTTGAAGCATATTTTCTGGCCGCTGATGATACTGACCCTGGGACTGTTCGGCATAGTGGTAAATATTGTTGCCATTTATCTCCTTGACTATTTCCTTCATTCCATTACAATAAGTGGGTTTTTACCCTTACTCTATGCCACCCTCATCATCGCCGGGGTCAACATAGTGGTCACAATTATCGCTAAAATA
>JAMCXR010000013.1:0-279 GCA_023474185.1 Patescibacteria group bacterium
ACCGACATCAACTTTGCTGCCGGGTATTTGGCCATCTACTATCGCACATTTTCGGCCGAGCGGCAATTAAACGGAAAGGAAACCGCGAGAATAAAAAAGACGCCTTAAAATCCGAGGACTCCCTTGCCGCTGAAAAAGATTACCAGGTTGGCTGTTAAAAGAAGCAAATCGAATTCCCATCCGGTCTTATCCATAGCCGTAAAATTTGTTTTCCAGTTGAAAATCTTCTTATAAACGGCTCCGAGCATGACCAGGATAAGCAACCCAGCAGCTGTTCGC
>JAMCXR010000013.1:335-16711 GCA_023474185.1 Patescibacteria group bacterium
AATACAGTTATTTGGCGTTTTTCAATTTCGGCAAGGAGTGGACGATGAAAATTGCGGCAACGACGACGCGCAGTAAAAAAACCGCCAAATAACTGTATTGTGATAACCCCATTTAATAATTTTTTAGCAATGATTCGACCTTTCAATTGACGACTGTTTATTAACTGTAAAATTTATCGTCTGCCCGCGCAAGTCCGGCTTATCCACAATTTTCAGTGATTTACGACGTCATATTCGCGCCAGGTTCCGATTCCGGCGAGAGAAGTTTGCCCGGCTATTTTTAAATCAGCAACGCTTTTGTCGAAGGGTTCAATTCCCTCTTCTATTGTCGTCGGTAATTCGCAAAGGATGACTTTGGAGACGAGTCCTGCGCGCAGCAGTTGGTTGTTTAGGGTTGGACCGCTGGAAACCAGAGCGTTGGGCGACAACGTCAAAATTTTTTCCAGAGAATCAGCGACCGTATATCCAGTTTTAACTCGGAGCGATTTATTTGTTGTCAGCACTATTTTCTTAACAGGACTTTGTTCGAACGGCAGAAGAAGATTGCTCTCGTATTTTTGTATGGCCTCATACGTTTTCCTTCCTATTACTACCGCTTCATATTTTTTACAAAGGTCCAAAAAAATAAACCAAAGTTCATCGGGTATAAAATCTTCGCTGCCGTCTTTGCGCGCGATAAACCCATCGACTGAAATCACATTATAAAGCGTAATCATAAATTGAATTATTATTGCGAATTTTCGTTATCCATTTTAAATGATTTTACAAAAAGAAGCCCTCGAGCGTCATGCTCGAGGGCCGAGGTTGGGGCGTTGCGCCCCGCGCGGAAACGACCGCTACTGGAACGGTGGGACCGCCCCCAGTAGCACCGAAAGCACCTCCTCCTGGGCGACACGCGCCCTTGGGGACTGTGCACCTCGGCCGATACGGCGATTTTTCGCTTCTTCGGTTTCGTGTTGCGACTTTTTGGCCACCTCAAGCCGGACACTGTCCGCCTCGGCTTCCTTTTAGCCGGGGGTTGGTTTGAGCGCCAGCTCGGAGGGGTCGACAAACGGGGGTCGCTTCCCCGCGATGTCCTGCTAGAGGTGCAACTAATAATTGAGAAGTTTATCCCATTAAAGACTGATTGTCAAGCCCTCTTAAAAAATAGGGGCAAGTCGTTCGGCTTTGCATAAAGTTATCGCTTTAACCGGATATGACTACCTTATCCACGCCGAATATCTCCCGCATCGAATAATGGGAGTTGAAGCTTATATCGTTTCCGTCTGGAACATAGGGATCTTTCATAACGTAATTTCCCGCCCGGCCGCTTGTCAAAACCACATAGTGAGTTCCGCCGTAAGCGTGCAACCCGACTATCACAGGATTGCCGGTAGCCAAAGTGGAATCGATATAGGAAGCCTTGCGAGTCGCGGAGACTCCGTCGACGTTCACTGTGAACAAAAGGTAAGCCGGATAGTAAGCGGCAAAATTGCTGGGGTTGCTGTTAATGGTGACCGGGGTGACGTTGCGGTAACCGTAATGGGTCATAACCATGGCCATCGACGTTACCAGGCAACCGTCGCTGGCCAAGGTGAACTTTGTTTCGTTCAAGGGATCGGCGCCCCAAGCCGCATCGCGCTGGTTATAATAGCATCCCCAGGAATCACAGACGGTCTGGTTTCCCAAAAGTTTAGATCCTCCGGCGTTTTGAGTGAAAGTCGAATAGCTCGCCAATTCAGCCTGCGCTTGAGCCAGCAGCTTTTCGTAAACTGACTGCTTAGCGTTGGTTTCGGCAAGAAGCTGGGTTTTGGAGCGTTCCGTCGCCAGAAGCGATGTTTGCTGGGCGGTCAGCGATTGTTTCTGCGCGGTCAGTACGTCCTGCTTTTGCTTGGAGGCCGTTTGCGAAGCCGTCAAAGTATTTTCTTGTTCACCAAGAGACTGGATATCGTTTTGAATTCCGCTTTGTAGTTCCAAGGCGGTATTGATATCGTTTACCGCCTGGGATAATCCGCCGGCCGACAACAGCTGTTCCAAAATGGTTTGGTTGTCGTATTGCTGAAGGGTGCGCATTTCTTCAGCCAGAGCCGCCTTGTTCGCTGCTATTGTTCCTTGAGTAGTTACTATCGCCCCTCCGATTTGTTGGATTTGCAGCTGGGTGGTATTGATTTGGTGCTGGGTAAGATAGACTTGAGCTTGCAGTTTCCTCTTTTGTAACTCCAGAGCATTAAGCGCCTGCTGTAGAGTTCTTTTGTCGGTTCCGATTTTTTGCAGCTCTGCCTGATAAACCGCTATCTGCTGATTCAAAGTGGCGATTTGTTGGTCGTTGGCGTTTATTTGCTCTTGCAGTGAAGACGTTGAAGTCGCCGTCGCGTCTGCAGCGGCAGCCGGGAAAACTCGGGCAATTCCAACAAGCACCAAACCGACAATGGCGCTTGCCGCCGCCGGTTTCCAGTGATTTTTGAGATAATTTAAACCGTCTTTTTTACACCTTAAAACAAGCATTGGTTCTCCTGCTTATGTTAATAAGAATACAAAAAACGGGCGTTCTTGCCTAGGAAAGCGAAAAAAACCTCTTTTTTATGTTGTTATCGATTGCCTACCAGCTCTCCACGGGAACGGAAGAGAAAACGCTGTTATAATCCGCTCCTAAGGGGTTGTTTTGCTGATAAGTTTGAAAGAAGTTTGCGGCGTAATCGGCATATGAAATGTCTTGCCCACTTTCGGTGTCGTAGCACTGTTTTGACAGCCCGTTGTCTTTATAAAGCTCGATCGGTATGGAATTGGCGATTGCTTCTTGGCAGGTTAGCTCATCCTGGTACTGAAACAACGTGTCCCATGCGCCGTTTTTGTTGACTGCGATAAACCACGCACCGCCACCGCCGACGTATTCCCCCATCGTTCCCACGGCGAAATAGCCGTCGGTATAATTTATCGTTATTTCTCCGAAGTTTATCCGCCGATCGGCGTTGAACTCGTTGCTCGTGGAAGTAGTCGTAAAATACGAACCGAATAAAGCGCGATACGATTGTGGCAGAGCCGTATCCATCGTTCCGCAGTCTAGAAAAACCCCGCCTCCATAAGCTTCTCTAGGGTAAATAAAAATACAGTTAATCGGTCCTTTACTGTAGGCGTATTGGTAATCGTTGTTAGTACTGTACTGTGTTAAACTGCCGCCTGAATAAGTATTCAAGGCGTCACCTGTAAACCCCAGGCCTTCTAAATAACCGTCCACTTGTGGCTTTATTACCTGAAAAGGAGGAGTGGACGAGGTGTCGGAATTAAAATTGTATCCGGCATACGGATTGACGTCGCCGTTTTTCTCCAGCCACGGGAAAGGAGAACCCGGCGTGTCCTGGTTGACTATTCCGTCAATGATATTCGTCATGCCGCTGACCACCGCCAGAACATCGGCACTTGATGCGGTTGCTGAAGGTGCTGCCGCTGGAGTAAGTCGTTCCGGCGGCTGGTACCTATAAGCGAAATAGTATCCGCCGGCCAATCCCAAAGCAATTAAGGCGATAAGGATTGTTATTCTCTCTTTTGCCATTCGTATTTATTGTACTACTTGTTTACGAATATAAAACAGTTTCCTTAGTTGAGCCTAAAACGTGAAGTTGTTTGATATCTTTGACCAGTTCCGGAAATGTTGCTTGATTGAAGTGCCCACGACTTTTGAATGTTCTGATGGCCGCATCGGGTAAGCTGTTTTCATATTTTTTTAAATTTGCGAACGGAACAACGTCATCGTTTTTGCTATGGTACAGAAATATTTTTCTTGCCTGACTTTGGAGAATTGCTAAGCTCTTAGGCAGTTTAAAATCCGCAAGCGAGTAGTCCGCGTCCTGTTCGTCGTAAGGAGCGGCTATCAGGAAAACTCCTCCTATTTTCTTTGGCAGTTTGTTTTCGGACAAATATTTTGCCAGAAAAATACCGCCCTGTGAGTGGCCAATCAGTACAACGTTTCGCTTGAGATAAGGCAGGAACTTATCAAACCACAATTTCCATTCCAAGTACCTGGCGTTGGTTTTATTAGGCATCTGTGGCAGATAGACGTCGAAATTCTTGCCTAAATCCTTATACAAGTCCCTTTTCCAGTCGTGCCCACCGGCTTTATATTTCTCAAAATCGATTTTAAAGCCTCTCAAAAAAGATAAATATTCCTTATGACTGGCGAAGCTATCTCCACCGTGAATAATTATGACTTGTTGTTTCATAAAGTTTATTATCTTAATTGTATATTAACGATGTGGACAACCCGCCCAGCAGCATGGCCTTCGAATCCCCTCCTTAAGTTCGGAGCGCACTCTATCGATATGCTGCTTTCTGGTCTCCGGTTTTTTGACTGAGATTGTCCAGCATATCCATTCGTTGCGCGCCAAAGGGGTTATGCCCTCCCATTTTTCCAGAGCTGCCGGATCCGACATCAGGGCTTTACGCAAATCCGGCGGCAGCTCGTGAACCACTCCGGCAGAGATTATTTTACCAGCCATGAAATAAATATATCACGAATAAAACATTTTTTGAGCCGTCTCGATCTAGCCGCCAAACCGGTCAAACAGGACGATTTCTGCTGAGCAGATATTGTTTTATAAGCTCAACATCTTTTAGGTCTTTCTCCCGCCCATATGCTTCTTTAATTCGGATAACGTCTTCCAGACTGCAGAAAGGAATGTCGTCTATTATATCGGCATTCGCCCGTAATTCTTTGAAGTTCGTTGAAAAACCTCCGCCTATTGTCGAATAGATCTCAATAATTCCGTTATCAAGTCCTGCTGGCTCGTTTGGGTCCAGGCGGGGATGAGTTTGCCACTGATTATCCTGGGAACACTCGTCCAATAACTCCTGAGTTACTAAAATATCGGCGTCCTTAGTTTCACGTATGCCCCTTGCCGCGATTGCCGCTCCCCCAAAGACTATGTATTGATCAGGCGGAAAATTAAGCTCTTTTATTTTAGTAAAAATACTCATACGTAAAGTAGCTTACACCGAGCTTGTCGAAGTGCTGTGTTCTCCGGTCTAGAACCACGCTGGGCCAAGCAAAATAAGATTTATTTAGAATCACTTTGAACTTCGGTCTGACCCGCCCCGGTCCCTAGAATCCAACTATTATTTTCACTACGTACGCCACCAATAGTAAAATTAAACCCGTTATAATTGCGAACCACCAAGGATGTTTTGTGGAGAATTCTTTTACATCCCTCCCAACATCAATAAACTTATTACCCTCAGCGAGAGTGTTTTCTCCTTCATCTTGAATTCCTACATCTAATCCTTCGAAGGTGTTGTTTATAAATTTATTATTCTCACCTCTATTTAGAATTCCGATAGAGACCTTAGGATATTGGCTTGATTTTTCCATTTTTTCCGATGTCTTATTTCAGACTCTATTTTTGCTCTCTGATATCTACTCCCTGGTATATGCGTATTTTCGGCCTTTCTCAAGATAGCATCAAGCTCATCGTCTGTTAGGTTTTCCATAGAATCTTGCATTTCTGTTGTTCCTGTTGCTATAACGATTGGGGTGGCAACTTAATTCCATCTTTAACTATCAAACCTCTGATCTTATCGTATTCCATTAAAACATTGCGGTCGCTAGCTCCAGGAATAGAATTCTTCGCTCTTTCTACTTTTTCTGGGTTTCGTAAAACGTACAGCCCCGAGGGAAGAGCTTTATCATTCTTTATCTCAATTAACATTATTCACATACTAGCTCTAGCTCTCAGGCTTGAAAAGCTACCCTCTCCGGTCTGCCTCGATACCGCGCTGACTGCTGCTGTGTTCCCCTGTCTGGTACTAGAAATCAGTAAGCATTATAAGGCTTATTTAGCCATCAAAACAGTGGACTAAGCAACCCGTCTCGGTTAGTGGAGTTTATTAAACTCTTCTCGTAAGGCGACTATTTCGTCAGCCAGTCCTTGGTGCACGTTTGTTCCACTTGAATAGCGCATTTCATCTATATATCTAGTGCTCAAACGAAAATGGAAGATAAGAGCAAGTACAATAGCTTGTTGTAAATAGGATTCTGATGCAATTTGCATTTCATCATAGTCCATAAAGTTATGGACTACTGCTGGGCTTACGTGATTTAATCTGCAACCCCATACATATGCTTCGCCAAGACGGGATGAATCGAAATCGCTCAATTTACCAGCGTTGTAAAGTTGCTCAATCATTTTTTCGATTGACAACCCCGCCCAATTAAAACGTTTTTTAGCCCCTTTGTTTAACGCGGTATAATTACATTCAATTTCCTTAGATCCTGATTTTATAACATCAGTTTCGGGTAAATCTTGATTAATGGATTTTAAAAACTCTAACGAGTTATGTAATTCGACGACCATGTATTCTTGAAACTGTTTAGCCTTTTTTTCTTTACCCTTCCAAAGCATATACTCAACCGTGATTCCATACTCAATTATTTTCCTAGTTAGGTCGAGAGCGCTCATCCCAGTGAATTCGTTTTGAGATAGATAATAAATATCCCTTAGCGTAGAAAAAGAGACTCGATATATGCCAGAGAGCGTATTAAGAAATAAGTTGTTGTTCTTAGTACCCGTGTCTGCTAATGGCTTTGTGGCCTTAAGCGTTCTTTCGAGAAGACCTAATAAATTTTTATTCATATTTTTTAATCTGCCTCGGTATTTTTAATGAACTAGTAGGATTTTTAGCGTTCAATATGAGAAACGGTTTTTTGCGTTTCGGTTTTTCTATTCGTGACCCCCTCTCGGATTCGAACTAGACTTATTTTGGCTTTGTGGCCTTATTTACGATTAAGAAAATTACAGTTTTAGTCTTTCTGTATAGTTTTTTACTGTTTTGCGTGGACATAAGAAAGAGGGTGTTTTATCAATACCTCTATTTTTTGTTCTTTCCGAGCCTCTTTCTTCTTCATCCATTTTTTAAAATTTTCGTCTTGTTCTCCAGGAGTTAATTTAAAAATATCTATCCCGTCTTTAATTTGCTGTGTTGTCATTTCTCCCCATTCTTCTATTCTTTCCGCTTCTCGTTTTTTCCATTCTAACATCTTTTTCTGCTCATATGGCGCTCTCAACCGATCAGCTTCTTTGTTAACCCCGTCCACTATCCATGTTATTACCATAAATCCTCCTATTATTCCTAATCCCCACCAGAAAAAAGATGGAAAGAATTTCCATATTAGGAGAATGGCTAAAATTTCTACAAAAATCATGTTTGTTTTAAGTCTGGTGCTATTTCAAATAAGAGTCAAGGAAATCATCAACTTTAGGATAAGCGTCAAGACGAGGTTCTCCAGTCCAACTACTGGCTGTGCCCTCCGGTTAGAAAAATGAAACAAATTATTCGTACTTACAATAAACAGTCACTTGATATCCGTTGTCCGTTAGTAGCTTGAAAAAGGTATCAGCGTGTCCGAAGCCGCATATAAAAACGGTTGGTTCGTTAATATATTTTTTAATTCTTTGAAGCCACTCTTTTTCCCTTTTATGGTCGGTATTTCGATGGGCGATGTTTATTTTATTCTGCTGATCCTTCGTCAATGTACCCACAGTAGATTCATTAAAGTGTATCCCTATAGATAAAGCAGTTTCCTGTCGAGACCGGATTCCTAAAGTTTTTCTCTCTTTAGAATCGGGGTCGGCCAAAACATAACTTATCCCATGTTCTTCTGCTACTACCTGTGAAATTGTCTTATTAATTTCATGGATTTTTAGAGCTTCTTCGCTATTTTCTTCTGCTACTACCGATATCGATTCATCTCTAATGAGTTTCTCTAGTGCAACTCTTAATTTCTTTACTTCCGTAGTGTTTTGGGATTTGCCAAATTGATGTTTTTCATGGTTTATTCCAATGATATATATCATCTAATTTATTAACTGTTCTGTTGGAATCTCGAGGGCTTTTGCTGTTTTCTTAATATCATCGACGGCATATCTCTTTTAAGACGTGATTATACTCTCCGGTCATGCACTGACCTGCGCTGATTGCTGCTGCCGGACCTGGATTCGAACCAAGATACCATGCTCCAGAGGCATGTGTCCTACCATTAGACGATCCGGCAAAATCCACTAGATTTTACCCTCGTATATAGGATTTTTCAAGTCGGAAATCATCGCTGAAAAACTATTGAAAAAGGCATCGGTGGAGTATATCTTTCTATTTAGATGGATAAACCAATTACGCCTAAAAAAGAATTTAAAGAAGTCTTGCACGGCGTTAAAATAAGCGATCCTTACCGCTGGCTGGAAGATGTAGATAGTCAAAAAACGCGCTCCTGGCTTGAATCGCAAGACGCTTACACTGAATCTATCATAAACAGCCTCCCCTCTCGCGAAGGGTTATTGAAGGAGTTTCAGAAGTTATACCGCCAAGACAGCACACCATTTCCAAATCCTCGCGCCGGACGTTACTTCTTCATGAAGCGAAAGGCCGAGGAGAATCACGCCTCTCTCTACTTCAAAGAGGGCTTAGACGATCAACCCCAGCTTTTAGTCGATCCCAACAAGCTTTCCAAAGAACAAGGACACCCGGTGGCTATTACCGGCTATAACGTCTCTAAAGATGCGAAGTTCATCACCTACACTTTGTCTGAATCGTCTAACGATCAGAGCTCTTTATATGTTATGGACATCGATAACAGAAAAACCTTGGAAGATCGCATACCAGCCGATCTTTATCCGCGCAACGGGTCGTGGTCCATGGATAATAGCGGTTTTTGGTACACGCGGAGAATGGAAAACGTTCCGACCGGCGAAGAAAAATTTTATCGAAAAGTTTATTATCACCGCTTAAACACCTCTTATACGGAAGACGAAATGGTTTATGGAAAAGACTTGGCTAAGGAAGACTCTCCAGGCGTCTTTTGCTCCATGGACGGTCGCTGTTTGGTGGTGCACGTAAGTATTTCCTCGGAGGAACGAGAGCGAACGGAAATATACATACGTGATCTAGAAAAAGGCGAAAAAGAGTTCAGGCCGGTTATTAAAAGTGTCCGCGGAGAAAGCGATATTTACTTTAAGGGTATTCCTCATCGCGGCTATTTCTATCTGCAAACCAGTTATCAGGCTCCATGGGGAAAGATACAGCGGATTAAATTAAACGACTTAGAAAACGGAAGCGAAGAATGGGAGACTGTTGTTCCGGAGGTTAAGGGAAGAAATATAGAAGAATTCGAGACGGTTCAAGACCGAATGTTTGTCTTAACGCTGGAGAACGTACACTCGTCCTTACGGGAGTATTTCATAGATGGTAAGTTTATAGGTGATATCGATTTCCCTGGTATTGGTACCTGTATGCGTATGGCGGCTGAGCCGGAAGGATCGGAAATATTTTACAGCTTCAACTCATTCGCTTACCCTTTCACTGTTTTTCGAATAGATATAAACAGCGGCGGCACCGCGGTTATAGAACAACAGAAAGTTAATTTCGATCTGCAGTCGCTGGAGACGGAGCAGGTCTGGTTTATCTCGCGCGATAAGACAAGGGTTCCGATGTTCCTTATCCATAAGCGCAACTTAAGAAAAGACGGATTCAATCCCACGGTGTTATATGGGTACGGCGGATTCAATATCAGCCTGACCCCATCCTTTAATAAGAGCATAATCCCCTTTATAGAACGCGGTGGGGTTTACGCGATTGCCAACATAAGAGGAGGCGGCGAATTTGGTGAAGAGTGGCATAAGGCCGGAACGAAAAAGCAAAAACAAAACACTTTCGACGATTTTATATCGGCAGCTAAATGGTTGATTGACAATCATTATACTGACTCTGACCATCTGGCGGTTAGTGGAGCCAGCAATGGAGGCCTTTTAGTCGGCGCGTTCATGACACAAGAGCCTAAACTAGCTAAGGCTGTGATAATGGGCGTGCCAGTGGCGGACATGTTGCGTTACCATCTTTTCCACGGCGGCAGGCACTGGATACCGGACTACGGAAGCGCGGAAGATCCGGACATATTCACTTATCTCTTAAAATACAGTCCTTACCACAACGTTAGCGACAACATAGAATACCCCGCTACCTTGATAATAACCGGAGACAAAGATGATCGAGTACATCCCGGGCAGGCATTTAAAATAACTGCCAGACTACAGGAGGTTAATAAAAACAACCCGATCATTCTTCGTGTTGAAAGGAAAGATCGGAAGAGCTGCCGGTCATGGCGGAGCTTCGGACATCTCTCGATTAATAGAGAAAGCAGCCGACGAATGGAGTTTTATCTTCTGGCAGCTAGGGGTTAAATTATAATACTCGAATGAATAATATAACCTACAAAGGGTTTATTATAAGAAAAAAGCCGTGGTTTATAAGATTGCTCGCGCGAAAAGCTATGGGCGCTGAATTTTTCGGCCATATTTACCTCCGAGATGATTACTATAATAAGTTGGCAGAGGGTCAAGTAGACATAGACCCAGAAACTAGGTCGTATCTCGAGCATGAGATAAGGCACGTGGAAAGATTAAAAGAAGTTGGACCTCTGAAACTAGGCATCCTTTATTACTTTTTCCGTTCCGTGAGATTTAAAGAAGAAATGGAAGCGACCAAGAAAGAAATGCAGGTGCGGAAAGCTAATGATTTAGGATTCGAATTTGAGAAACGCGCGAGATCTCTCTCTGGATACCCATATTTATGGGCATCTTCTTATGAAGATGCGCTACAAAAACTTAAAGATCTTTGGGAAAAAACTTAAGGCTGCACGGCCAAAAGCTTTACGGTGAAGATTAAAGTCGAGTTGGCTGGAATCAAGCCGTTGCCGATTGATTGATTTCCGTATGCCAGGGCAGGCGGAATTACCAGTTTTCTTTCCCCTCCGACGCGCATCCCGGCTACGCCTTCATCCCATCCTTTTATCACCTGTCCGGCGCCGAGGACGAAACCGAACGGCTGGCCATGTAAGGAAGATGCGTCGAATACTTTTCCTGTACTCGCCAGGGTGCCGACGTAATCGACGGTGACGGTATTTCCCGCCATAGCTTCGGTTCCGGTTCCTACGGTCAGATCGGTTATTTTAAGTCCGTCAGGCAGAGTGGCGTTTTCCATAATCGCTGTTTGATCGGTTGAAGTGGCGGGCGAAATACTAACGGGATTAACTAAACTCTGCTTGCTGGCAACTTTGGCATTTAGAGCAATCAAGATGATCGCTACCGCAATTACTGCAACAACCACTATAGCTATAATCATATTCTTATTCATTGATTTGATTTTAGTGAATGTTTTCCCGAGTGTAAACCTCTATCGCTTTTTTGCACAGCCGCGTCCGAAAGGCTGGTACGCAACGATAAAATCTAAAACTAGCGGCTGAATTTATGCTGGGGTCTGCCGGAGTCGTACCGCGGCCGGCGCGGAGGCCGGTGCGCTTTTCCGCCCCTCTCGCCGAAAGAACGGCCTCTTCTCGTACGGCTTGGGCGCCTGGACGGTCTGTATTCCTTTTTTTCTTCCACGCGGAATTTCGGTAAAGTGGCCGGCGGGGGAAGTTCCGGAAGTTTGGAAACCGGAAGAGTGGCGCGAATCAGACGCTCGATGGTAAAAACATCTCGGCGCTGGTTTGGCCTGGCAAAAGAAATTGCGTGGCCGATTCCCCCAGCCCGGCCGGTGCGTCCGATGCGGTGCACATAATCTTCCGCATTGTCCGGAAGGTCGTAATTAACGACCAGTTCGATGTTGCTGACGTCTATTCCCCTGGCGGCGATATCGGTGGCAACCAAGACGCGGAAGCGGCCGGTTTTAAAACCATCCATGGCGTCGCGCCTCTGGCTAAGAGTTTTGTTCGAGTGGATATCGGCTGAGGTGTGCCCCAAAGCGCGGATGGCCGATGAAATTTTCTTGGCGCCGAACTTGGTGCGGGAAAAGACCAAAACCGATCCGCGGTAGTCCTGGAGTATTTTTTCCAATAGCCTGATTTTATCCTCCTGCGGAACGAAGAAAAGCTCCTGCGTAACATTCTGAGCCGTGCTGCCAGAGCGGGCTATTTCGATTCTGATCGGCAGTTTCAAGTGGTTTTTGGCGATCGTGACTATCTCTTCCGGAATGGTCGCAGAAAAAAGCATAGTTTGTTTCTCTTTCGGCAGAGCCGCCAGTATCTTGTTTAGTTGCGGAGCAAAACCCATATCAAGCATGCGGTCGGCCTCATCCAGCACTAAAATGCTAATCCGGCGCAAATCGATTGTTTTGCGCTCCATATGGTCAATGATTCTGCCAGGCGTTCCGATGATAATTTGCGGGTTGCGCGAGAGTCGGCTGATTTGCCGATAAATTTGCTCTCCGCCAACCAGAGTGACAGTTTTAATGCCCAAGCTGGCTCCTATTTTATGTAGAACCTCGTCGATCTGGATCGCCAGTTCTCGGGTCGGAGCGATTATCAGCGCCGGCCTGCCGTCTTGCAATACGCGCTGAATCAGCGGGACGCCGAAAGCCAAGGTCTTGCCGGTGCCAGTCTGGGCAATGCCGATAATATCCTTGCCCTCAATGGCTGGAGGTATCGCCTGCTCCTGGATGGGAGTCGGAACGCTGAATTTATGCTTAGCCAGGACGTTAAGGATTCCCGGCGCTATCCCGAGGCCGCGAAACCCCTTGTCGCTGTTGTTCATTATCCTTCTAGGATAATACTTTTTTTCGCAAAAATCCAGCTTTATGTTGTCACAAGCCTGTTTTTCCGGTAATATCAACGGGTTAAAAAATATGGAAAAATCGTATGCGAAATTAAAGAAGGTTTCTGAAAAAAACGGCGTGGCGGAATTCCAAGCCGAGATACCGCTGGAAGTCATTAGTAAAAGAAGCGACGAAGTTTTGGTTGAAGCCGCTCAAGACTTCGAGATCCCCGGCTTCCGCAAGGGCAAGGTGCCTAAAGAGATCGTGCGCCAGAACATCAGCGAGATAAGACTCCTGGACTCGGCCGCCGACTCCGCCTTGTACGACGCGCTAAACGAAATAATTCGTGATGAAGGTTTAAACGTCTTTGGCAGCCCGGAGGTACAAATAACTAAAATTTCCGTCGGCAGCCCGGTAGAATTCAAGGTTAAATTCATCGTTTATCCTAATGTCGGTTTGCCAGACTACAAGAAAATAGGAAAAGAAATCTCCGGGGAAACCAAAAAGCCGGAAATCGACGAAAAGGAAGTGGACGACGCGGTGGCGCGGATAATGGAAACTTTTGCGGAGCAGCCGGGAAACGGTCAAGAGAAAAAGCTGCCGGAATTAACCGACGGGTTCGTGAAAGACGTTGGTCCGTTTTCTACCGTTTCCCAGTTTAAAGACGAAGTAAAAAAGCAGCTTCTGCGCGAAAAGGAATCGGCTCTCCGAGGAAAAAACAGGGAAAAAATAATCAAGGAAGTAACAGAAAAAGCCGAGGTGTCCATTCCGCCTTTGCTGGTAGAACAAGAACTACACCACTTATCCCATGAGCGCGAGGAAGAATTGGCGAAACTTGGCGTTTCTTTCGATGAGTATCTGAAACAGCTGGGTAAAACCAAAGAAGAGCTGGAGAAGAACGATAAAAATATGATTGAAAACCAGCTGAAAACCGATTTGGTTTTTAGGGAAATCAGAAACAAAGAAGGAATTCGAGCCGACGAGGAAGAAATCGGAGAAGAAACAAAAAGCCTTCAGGAATATTATCCGAGCCGACCCGTTGAATACCTACGGCGTCTGGCCGAGTCCATTATTACGGAGCGGAAACTTTTTACGATCTTAGAGGGCAAATGAGTTGATTTTAAAGACCGGCCAAAGCCGGTCTTTAAAGTTCTTATCCAAGTTAACACACTATCCTTCAAAATTAACCGGGAGCCGTCGAGCTATTTTGATTTCGATGCATTCTTCTTATCGAGGTCCGTCAGGTAGAGTTTTCTTATTCTGATACTCCCCGGAGTCACTTCGACCAATTCGTCGTCTCCGATATAATCCAGCGCATATTCCAGAGTCAGCTGAACTGGGGTTTCCAGTTGATCCTGCAGCCCCTCGTTTTTGGCGCGGAAGTTGGTCAGTTCCCTGGTGCGGCAGACGTGGACGCGGATGTCTTCCGGCCGGGCGTTTTCTCCGACAACCATTCCGGCATATACCGGTACTCCAGCGGCCAGGAAAAGCTTTCCGCGCCCTTGGGCTGTCACCAATCCGTAATTATTCGTCAATCCCGCTTCGGTGGCGATAATCGAGCCGTGCGCCGACTCCGGTAGGTCGCCTTTATATTCTTCGTATCCGGTAAATAGGCTGTTCATGATGCCAGTTCCCTTGGTAGCGGTTAAAAACGGATTTCTGATGCCGATAAGTCCCCTCGTTGGAATGGCAAAATCCATAAAAACAGTTCCGCCATCAACCCGCATATCTTTCATAAGACCGAGCCGCTTGCCCATCATTTCGATTACCGCTCCGGAGTGCGCCTCCGGCACCTCCACGGAAACCAGCTCCATCGGTTCCGTCTTTTTTCCCTCCGAAGATTCCCTGAAAATGACTTGGGGCTTAGAAACCTCCAATTCGTATCCTTCACGGCGCATTTTCTCTATCAGGATAGAAAGGTGAAGCTCTCCTCTGCCAGCCACGATCCAGTGGTCGCTCGTGTCGGTCGGCTTCACCTGCAAGGCCACGTCGGTCTCAAGCTCGTGCTCCAGTCGCTCTTTGATGTTCCGGGAAGTAATTAACTTCCCTTCTTTGCCGCGGAAGGGAGAAGTATTAACTCCGATAATCATCTTGATTGTCGGTTCGTCAATTTTAATCGTTGGAAGTGCCCGAGGGTTTTCCGGATCGGTAATGGTTTCCCCTATCGTTATGTCCGGTATTCCGGCGATAGCCGCGATATCTCCGGCTTGGACTTCGTCGACGTCCACCCTGTTTAAGCCGTCGAAAATCATCAACGAACTTAACTGGGCTCTTTTTGTTTCGCCCACCCTGTTAATGTGGGCGACGGTCATTCCTTTCTTCAATATCCCGGCGTAAAGCCGGCCCACGCCGATTTTCCCTTTATAGCTGTCGTAAGCCAAATTAACGATTAGCATTTGCAGCGGCAGTTCTTTGTCGATTTCCGGCGCCGGAACATGCTTGATGATGGTTTCAAAAAGCGGACAGATGTCCCGCATCTCGCTCAAATTCTTGGTGAGTCCGGCTTTGCCCTGCACGGCGGAAGCATAGACTATCGGGAATTCTATCTGCTCTTCGTTGGCTCCGAGTTCCAAGAACAGATCATAGGTGGCGTTCAGCGCCCATTCCGGTCTGGCGTCCGGTTTGTCGATTTTGCTGATAACCACGACCACCCTATGCCCGGCCTCGATGGCTTTTTTTAAGACGAATTTGGTTTGCGGCATCGGCCCTTCTTTTGCGTCCACTAAAAGAAGCACCCCGTCGACCATGCGCATGATTCGTTCGACTTCTCCTCCGAAATCCGCGTGCCCCGGGGTATCCACGATATTAATTTTCACGCCGGCATGCATCACGGCGGCATTTTTGGAAAAAATAGTAATGCCTCTTTCCCGTTCCAACTCGTTGCTGTCCATTATGAGTTCCTGGGGCATATCCATTTTTAATTTGAAATTGTCGGATTGCCTTAATAAGGCATCAACCAAAGTGGTCTTGCCGTGGTCAACATGCGCTATGATGGCTATGTTTCTTATTTCCATTTTAATAATAAAAAACGCCCAATTGGGCCCGTCTTGGCTTAGGCAGTAATAAATTACGACAAAATCGACAACTTATCAATATAAAAACGGCAGGCATTAAGCGGGATTCTGTCGCGGGCAGTAATCTGTCTTGCTCTTCGATCGCTCTCAGAGTCCGTTCCTTGATTTCTCTCGGAAGCGTTGCGGCACTCCCAAGCGCCTTGCGACGCTTGAGCGCGGCCTTGCACCCCATAAGGATTTAGCCGTTTCATTCCCTATATTTCTATAAGGATTCACCCGTCCGCCTCTCGACGGTTAGGGTGCCATCGGCCTTTCGACCTCCGGCGTCACTGCTCGCACCTCTGTCCTCGCGGACGCCAGTCGTTAGCTGGTATGTTTCTTTGTTTCCAAAGAGAGTGTCCCGACTTTCCTCCCCTGAACCCTTGCGGGCTGGAGTAACTGCCTTGCCTGCCGTACAGTTCCTGTATACCACACATTTTAACTTTTGGCAATGGGAAAAAAGCGGGAGCGCTTACTGTTTACTGGTGCCGTCCTGCGTCAAGCAAATAAAAAATTATAGGATTATGGAATCCAGCGCCTGGTTAACCAGTGCATCTGCTTCGCGGTTTTTTTCTCTCAGGATATGGGTAAATTCAACCTTCTTAAAATCTTGGCGCAAGTTCCATATTTCTATAAACAGCGGAAACAGCGATTCTTCCTTAAGCTTGTACTGGCCGGTAAGTTGGCTGTAAACCAATTCGCTGTCCATTCGCATTTCGATTTCCGCTTCCCGGCTCTTTTCTTTCCCGAGAAGCTGTAACGGGAAAACATAAAAAA
>JAMCXR010000017.1 GCA_023474185.1 Patescibacteria group bacterium
ACTACTACTATACCTATTCCACGGGTACCTCCTCCGCCTACGAACTCACTTCCTACTTCGAATCCGACAAGTACCAGTCCTATGCTTCCACAGACGGAGGAGTCGATCCCACTACCTATGAGGTAGGTACCAACCTTACCCTTACCCCCTTCCTGCACGGACTTGTGGGATACTGGCCCCTGAACGAAGGATCAGGGACTACGGCATACGATAAGTCAGGGTGGGGGAATGAGGGAACCCTTCTTGATGCTACGACTACCGAATCTAGCTATGGTCCGACTTGGACAACAAGCAATTGCCTCAATGGAGAATGGTGTTTGTCATTTGATGGGGTGGGAGACTATATCCAAGTTCCCGATAGCCAGTCACTAGATCCAACCTCCACGCTTACTATTTTAATTTGGGGTTACGAAGTGCCGAACAACAATGAACCATCAACTGAGAGAGATCTTTTATCAAAATGGAATCAGTGTAATTTCTCTCTTTCTCAATATCTTTTAATGGAGTTTCAAGGAAACAATCCCGCTAGAGCGCACATATCTTCTAATGGAGTTGTCGAGTTGGTTAATGGCGCTACGCCAGTTGTAATAAGTCAATTTCATAATGTGGCGGAAGTATATAATGGGCGGATTATCGAAGTCTATCTAGACGGAAAGATTGATGGAACATCTGGCGCTACTGGTAATATAGAAAATACTAACACCTCGTTGCGAATCGGGTGGAGAAATTGTTATACGGCGCCAGAAGCTTTATGGAGCGGCATACTAAGCGATGCCTTTGTTTATAATACTGCTCTCACGGCCGCTCAAATTCAAGCGATATATAACGAAGAAAAATAGTGTTGATTAGACACTCCATCGTTTAATTCTTTATTTTTTGCTCAGAAAAGCTACAATACAGACGTATTTATGCTCAAGCCCACCATCGGACTGGAAATACACGCGGAACTGAAGACCAAGACGAAGATGTTTTGCGGGTGCCCCAACGATCCAGAGGAATCGCATCCTAATGCCAATGTTTGTCCGGTCTGCCTGGGACACCCAGGGGTGTTGCCAACCGCCAACCTGGAAGCGGTAAAGGCGGTTATCAAATTAGGGATGGCGCTGGGCGGTAATATTCCCCAAAAGGCCAAGTTTGATCGCAAGAGTTATTTTTATCCCGATTTGCCGAAAGGGTATCAAATAAGCCAATACGATGAGCCGCTGGTTTTGGGAGGCGAACTTGCGGGCGTCAAAGTACGGCGCGTCCATTTGGAAGAAGACACGGCTAGACTAACTCATGCCGATGACGGAGAATCTTCCCTGGTCGACTTTAACCGAGCCGGAGTGCCGTTAATGGAATTGGTCACCGAGCCGGTTATTCATTCCGCGGGAGAGGCCTTGCGTTTCGCCAAAGAATTGCAGCTGCTTTTGCGTTATCTGGAAATATCGGATGCTGATATGGAGAAGGGAGAAATGAGAGTCGAGGCCAATATCTCCTTGGCGGATGAGAATAGCGGCGAGTTCGGAACGAAGGTTGAACTAAAGAATATCAATTCCTTCAAGGCCGTCGAGGGAGCTGTCACCTATGAGATGGAACGGCAGTCCAAACTTTTGGCGGAAGACGAAAAAATCGTTCAGGAAACGCGAGGCTGGGATCCGATAAAAGCGAAAACATTCAGCCAGAGAGTAAAAGAAGAAGCGCACGATTACCGTTATATGCCGGAACCGGACATCCCGCCAATGGATTTTGCCAAACTCGGGGAGATAAGCTTGGATGAAATAAAATCATCGCTTCCCGAACTGCCGTGGCAAAAGAGGAAAAGATTCGCCGAAGATTACGCGCTGCAACCGGCGCAAGTGGATTTTCTTGTAGCCGACAAGCCGACCGCCGACTTTTACGAAGAAGCGATTTCCGAAATGGAAGAAAACGATGGCGGAAAAAACAATACGCTTTTATTTAATTATATTTCTTCTGACTTACAAGGACTGCTTAAAGAAGCTAACTTGAAAACAACGGATGAGGATTTCAAAATCACTCCGGCAAAATTCGCGGATTTGATGGCTTTGATAGCAAAAGGCGACATAACGAGCCGCGCGGCCAAAAATGTTCTGTCGGAGATGTTCAAGACCGGATTGGATGCGCATCAGATAATAAAAAATATGTCTCTCGACGAGTTTAGCGGAGAGGATAAGCTTCAGAGTGTTGTTAGAGAGGTAATAGAACAGAATGAAAAAGCCGTTGCCGATTACAAAAAGGGGAAAGAAAACGCTTTACAATTTCTTACAGGTCAAGTAATGACCAAAACCAGAGGCGGTTCCAAACCTGACGAAGTGATGAACCTCCTTCGGGAGCTAATCTAACCTGACTGAGGTCTGAAAAAATAAAGCTCCACCGCCGGCTGGCGATAGAGCTTCGAGAGGAGCACGTCGTTAGTAAGAGAGCAATTCAACTAACCGATCGACAATCTTTTCCAAGCCGACGCGGCCCGGAGTCAGGAAATAGCTTAAAAGAATCGACGTCGCCGACATCAGCAAAACCCAATCGGGGATGTCGGCTAAGACTTTGGCTGGTTGACCGGCTCCCGCGACACACAGCAATTTCGTCATGACCAAAATCACCGCCGCGCTGTTAACGAGAACCAAAAAAACGATCAACGCCGTCCAAACGGATTGCCAACGCCCTATTCTCGCACCGGAATCCGGCACCGACAAACACCCTTTCTTGTAAGCTTGATATGAAAATATCCTTTGCCGCCGATTTGTCAAGGCAAAAAAGTCCCCGCTGCGTCCAAGACGAAGCGGGGGGTGCGGCCTACAATGCATGCGGATCGCCAAAGAACACTGATATCAAGCGATCCAGAAGGCGGTCGAATCGTTTGCGAATTATCCGAGACCGATAAAGGAACACGAACAGAGACGGTAGGAAGAGCCAATGCGGAACGAAAGCGGTCGCGACCAGGTGAAAATCATTGGTAAAAGTAAACCAGAGACTTACTGTCAGCCACCCTACAAAGGAGATAGCACAAAGACAGCCTATGATAAACAACGCGAACCAGAAATCGGCTTTTTTCACAAAGATTCCTCCTTGCTCTCGTTTTCTGGATGACCGAAGGATATAATATAATCAATATTTTGTCAATACCAGGATTTTTTTAGGAATTTTCCCACTGCGCTTTTTGTTTGCGTAAAATTTTGAAGCCAAACTATCCTTTTTTCTTTTTTAAACCAAGTCGCTTGTCGCTTGGCGTAGCGCATAATGTCTTTTTCC
>JAMCXR010000036.1 GCA_023474185.1 Patescibacteria group bacterium
AGCCGCCAACAGTCTCTGATTAATTTGACTGACGGTATCCCCTTCCGGGATGGTAACAGTAATCTCAGCCGGGACAGCGTTCCTGCCTCTTTCCCAAACCTTATAAAAAGCCAGAATCATCGGTTTGTTTAATCCCAATAAGGATCCGTTGGGGATAAACTACAACGCCATTCAGTCTAAAATCACTATTGGCTCCGGAGGGTTTTTCGGCGAAGGGTTCGGGCAGGGAACCGAGGTGAGGCTGGGTTTCCTTCCGGCTGCGCAAACCGACTTCGCTTTTTCTTCCTTTGTCGAGGAATGGGGCTTCTTGGGGGGGGTTCTGGTGCTGGCGACTTTCGTCTTTCTGATTTATCGCGTACTGAAAATCGGCTTGGATGCCGACAACAACACGCTGCGCTTTCTGGCGCTGGGAACGTCGATGTTTGTCGTCTTGCACTTGGCGGTTAATATCGGATCGGTGACGGGGTTATTGCCGGTCGTGGGAGAGGGGATGCCGTTCGTCAGCTACGGAGGGTCTGATCTCTTGACGGTTTCCGCTCTTCTCGGCATGCTGCAAAGCATCAGGACATGACCGAATCGCATGAAAAAATCTTTATTGCCTTACGTCGTCGCTATTACGGTCACCGCTATCCTTAGCGGACTGGCTTTTTATAAGGTTTGGGAAAGAGGCAGGAACGCTGTCCCGGCTGAGATTACTGTTACCATCCCGGAAGGGGATACCGTCAGTCAAATTAATCAGAGACTGTTGGCGGCTGGCGTACTTAACTCGGGAAACCTGCTTCCGCAATCCGCAGAAGGATATCTCTTTCCCGACACTTATCAATTTTATGCCCCTTCGTCTTTAATGATGGTGGAAAACAAGTTTGAATCCGATTTCAATGGCAGGGTTTTGCCGCTTCTCTCGCCGGGCGTCGACCTGAAGAAAACAATCACTATCGCGTCTTTGATTCAGGATGAGGCTAAAAACCAGGCGGACATGAATTTGGTTTCCGGCATAATTTGGAAAAGGCTTCAAGCTGGAATGCCTTTGCAAATCGATTCGACGATTTGTTATATCAAAAAAACCACCCCTTGCCTGCCGATTACCAAAGCCGACTTGAACATCGATTCGCCTTACAACACCTATTTAAACAAAGGATTGCCCCCCGGACCGATAGACAACCCCGGGTTGGAAGCCGTTGCCGCTGCGCTGCACCCCAAAACCTCGGCTTATTGGTACTATCTTTCCGTTCCCGGGAGCGGAAATCTGGTGTTTGCGGCGACACTTGACGAACAGGATAGAAATATTGTTAAATATCTTAAATAGGCCCTAAATCTGGAGTAACGCAAGGAAAAAGGGTTTTTTGCGTTTTTACCGGGAAACGATCCAGAGGCCTGCAAACCGGCGGATGACCGCGACGGCATTCGTCGAAAATATTATAAAACAAGCCGCCCAAAAAAAATAACCAATGCCCAAATTACCTCCCAGGGTTTTCTCTTCCCACCCCGAAGCGCTTGTTGAGGAGCCGGATCTCATAGCCATCCAGCGCGACTCTTACGAGTGGTTCAAAAAGGAAGGTATAAAAGAGATATTCGAGGAATTTTCTCCAATCAAAGATTACTCCAGCCACAACCTGGAATTGCGTTTCCTTGATTATTATTTCGGCGACCCCAAATACACGGAAACGGAAGCCAAGACCAAAAGCATAACCTACAGCGCTCCGCTCCGCGCCAACCTGAAGCTTACCATCGGCAGCTCGGCGAAAGGCAAAGAGCAGGAGGTTTACCTCGGAGATTTCCCGATGATGACGGACAGGGGAACGTTCATCATCAACGGCGTTGAAAGAATCGTCATCTCTCAACTGGTTCGCTCACCAGGAGTTTATTTTCTGGCCGAGGAAAAGCGCGGAAAAAATTTATTCGGGGCAAAAGTGATACCCAACCGCGGCGCTTGGCTGGAGTTCGAAACGGATAGCGATAATTCCGTTTGGGTGAAAATAGACCGGCATCGCAAAGTCGCCGTCACCGCTTTGCTTAGAGTTTTCGGGATGGAGACCGATGAAAAAATTTTGAAAACATTCGGCGATTCCATTGCCCCGACTTTGAAAAAAGATTCGGCGCATAACGTTAACGATTCTTACCTGGAAATTTACAAGAGGTTGCGCCCCGGGGATTTGGCGCGGGTGGAGGATGCTAAAAGGGTTATTGACGCCATTTTTAGTCAGTTGGATCGCTACGATTTGGGGGCCGTTGGGCGCTTTAAGGTGAACCAGAGGTTGGAGTCGAAATCCACCAACCGCCTTATCGATTTGAACGACTTGGTCGGGATTACCAAAGAAATAATTAGGCTGAACGCCGACCCCCGCGCGGTTAGCGACGACATTGACCATTTGGGAAACAGGCGATTGAAAACCGTCGGCGAGCTTTTACAGGGAAGACTGCGAATCGGGTTCGCCAGGCTGCGCCGCAATGTTCAGGATAAAATGGCAGCCGGAAGCTATGAAACCATCGAACCGGGCAGTTTGGTCAACTCCCGACTGATCGGCGCGGTTGTCGAGGAATTCTTCTCTTCTTCTCAGCTGTCGCAATTCGCCGAACAGGAAAACATTCTTTCCGAAATAGAGCACAAAAGAAGATTGACGGTTCTCGGTCCCGGAGGACTGGTTCGCGAGAGGGCGGGAATCGACGTCCGCGACGTGCATCATTCCTATTACGGGAGAATTTGCCCGATTCAGACTCCGGAAGGCCACAACATCGGCCTGGTGAATCACCTGGCAAGTTTTACAAAGCTCGATGAGCATGGATTTTTGATAACCCCGTACATTCGCGTGAAAAACGGTAAATTGACCAAGGAAGTTGTTTGGTTGAATGCCATTGAGGAAGAAAAACACAAAATCGCCAGCGCGGAAACCGGCTTCGACGAAAAGGGGGAAATCACTGACAAAAGGGTGGAGGCGAGGATCAAAGGGGATCCCGGCATTTGCGACCGCGAGGAAGTAGATCTCATTGAAGTGGCTTTTAACCAGCTAGTCAGCATTTCCACTTCAATGATTCCATTTTTGGAACACGACGACGCCAACCGCGCCTTGATGGCCTCCAACATGCAGCGGCAATCGATACCGTGCCTCATTCCCGAGGCTCCTTACGTCGGAACGGGAGTGGAAGAATCTGCGGCCAAGGCGGCCGGAGCTCTGCCGGTGGCCGATTTTGCCGGAATCGTTTCCGAAGCCGACGCCGATCACGTTATCGTCAAAAGCGACGAAGGCAAGTCCAGGCGCTACGATTTGGACAAGTTTAAGATGAGCAACCAA
Source organism: Patescibacteria group bacterium (assembly GCA_023474185.1). Taxonomy (GTDB): domain Bacteria; phylum Patescibacteriota; class Minisyncoccia; order UBA6257; family Colwellbacteraceae; genus JACWAO01. The sequence goes on from JAMCXR010000036.1 coordinate 3,291, forward strand.
AACACCATCATCTCCGAGCGCCCGATTGTGAAGAAGGGGGAGAAGGTAAAAAAGGGGCAAATCCTTGCGGACTCGACCGCAACCGACAACGGGGTAATAGCTTTGGGACAAAACTTGGTCGTGGCTTTCGTGCCTTTCGACGGAGCAACTTTCGAGGACGCCATAGTGGTTTCGGAGAGAGTGCAAATTGACGATCGCTATACTTCCGTTCATATCGAGGACTTTTCCATAGATGTCCGCGATACCAAGCTTGGGCCTGAAATAACCACGCCGGACATACCGAACATCGCCGAAAACAAACTGCGGGACTTGGACGAGGATGGCGTCGTCAACATCGGAGCCGAAGTCCGAGGCGGCGACATCTTGGTCGGAAAAATTTCCCCCAAAGGCGAAAGCGAATTAATGCCGGAGGAAAAACTTTTGCAAGCCATTTTCGGAGAAAAAGCCAGAGAGGTTAAAGACACTTCTCTTTACCTGCCGAGCGGAAAATCGGGGCGGGTTGTCGGGGTGAAAATCCTTTCTCGCGAGAAAGGCGACAAACTTGAGCCGGGCGTAATTTCCAAAATCCAGGTCCAAGTTGCCGAGCTAAGGAATATCCAAGCCGGAGACAAAATGGCCGGCCGCCACGGAAACAAGGGCGTAATTTCGCAGGTTCGGCCAGTGGAAGACATGCCGTATCTCGAGGATGGCACGCCCGTGGACATCGTCCTGAATCCTTTGGGCATTCCTTCGCGCATGAACCTCGGGCAGGTGCTAGAAACGCACCTCGGCTGGGCAGCCAAGACCCTGGGCTATCGCGCCGTTTCGCCGGTTTTTGCCGGAGCGACGGAAGGACAAATCAAAGAAGAGTTGAAAAAAGCCGGATTGCCGGAATCAGGCCAGGTGACGATTTACGACGGCCGCACCGGAAAGCCGTTCGACCGGAAGGCCACGGTGGGAGTCGTCTACATGATGAAGCTCAACCACATGGTGGTGGACAAGGTCCATATGCGTTCCGTCGGTCCGTATTCGCTTATTACCCAACAGCCTTTAAGAGGAAAGGCGCAGCTCGGAGGACAAAGATTCGGGGAAATGGAAGTGTGGGCTTTGGAAGGGCACGGCGCGGTCAATACTCTGCAGGAAATGCTGACCATCAAGTCCGACGACGTCCCGGGAAGAGGCGCGGCTTACGAAGCGATAATTCGCGGCGAGGAGATAAAAAAGCCGAATATTCCCGCTTCGTTCAACGTGATGGTCAACGAACTTAAGGCTTTGGGTTTGTCAGTTGATCTTGTCAGTTCGAATCCGGAAACAGTCGAAACCAAAGAAGATGAAGACTATGAATAACGAAGCCAATTTCGATGCCATAAAAATAGGCGTGGCTTCCCCCGACGAGATCCTTTCTTGGTCGTACGGGGAAGTGACCAAGCCGGAAACCATAAACTACAGGACCCAGCGGCCGGAAAAAGACGGCTTGTTTTCCGAGCGCATTTTCGGCCCGACCAAGGACTGGGAGTGTTACTGCGGAAAATATAAAAAAATAAGGTACAAAGGGGTGATTTGCGACAAGTGCGGAGTGGAAGTGACCAGGTCCATCGTGCGACGCGAAAGGATGGGACACATCAAGTTGGCAACGCCGGTGGTTCATCCCTGGTTCTTGCGAAGCGTCCCGTCGAAAATAGGTTTAGCTTTGGATGAAACCCTGTCAAAACTGGAGCGCGTCACTTACTATGCCGCTTACATCGTCACTGCCGTCGACGACGCCAAGCGCAAAGAAGCTCTGGACGAAATTAAACGCGAATTTAAGAGAATAAAGAGCGAAAACAGCGAGAAGGCGGAAGAAATCGAAGCGGCGGCCGAGAGATCCACTAGTCTTTTAAAGAGCCTGAAAGTCGGCATAGTGTTGGACGACTATGATTTCGAAGCCCTGAAGAAATTCAGTCATGTTTTTAGCGTGAATAGCGGAGGAGAAGGAATCCGACAGGCACTGGGTAAATTGGATTTGAAGAAAGAAATCGACGAGATCGAAACGGAAGTGAGCCAGGCTAAAGACGGTTTGCGAAAGAGAAAACTTTTGCGGAGGCTGAAGTTCTTCCGGTTGCTGGAGAAAAATAACGGCCGGCCGGAATGGATGGTCATGACGACCCTCCCGGTCTTGCCCCCGGACCTGCGTCCGATGGTCGCCTTGGACGGCGGACGCTATGCCACCTCCGACCTTAACGATCTTTATCGCCGGGTTATTAACCGCAACAACCGCCTGAAGAAGCTCTTGGAGCTCAAAGCACCGGACGTGATTGTGGTTAACGAAAGAAGAATGCTGCAGGAGGCGGTCGACGCACTTATCGACAGCTCGATCCACGGCAACGCCAAGGTGACCGGCGCCGGCCGCAGGCCGTTGCGCTCCTTGGCCGATATGCTGCGCGGCAAGCAGGGCAGGTTCAGGCAAAATCTGCTGGGCAAACGGGTTGACTACTCCGGGCGCTCGGTTATCGTTGTCGGACCGAGTTTGAAGCTGGATCAGTGCGGCTTGCCGAAGAAAATGGCTTTGGAAATATTTAAACCTTTTGTCATCAGCGGAATAATGCAGCGCGGCTTGGCGCACAACATCAAAACTGCCAACAAGCTCATCGAGCAGGGAGATCCCGAGGTTTGGGAAATATTGGAAGAAGTCATACGCGAGAGGAGGGTCCTTCTGAACCGCGCTCCGACTTTGCATCGCCTGAGCGTCCAGGCTTTCAAGCCGATTTTAGTTGAAGGATTAGCCATTCATGTCCACCCGATGGTTTGCACCGCGTTTAACGCCGACTTCGATGGAGACCAAATGGCGGTTCACTTGCCTCTGAGCAGCGAGGCCCAAGCTGAATGCGACAACATCATGCTCTCGACGATTAACTTGTTGAAACCGGCTTCCGGAGAAGCGGTCGTTTCTCCGACCAAAGACATGGTGCTCGGCTGCTACTATCTCACCAAGGATTTTCCTGGAGCCAAGGGCTCCGACAAAATTTTTGCCGATGCCGAAGAAGCGGAAATTGCCTACGAAAACGGAGTCATAGATTTACACGCTCCGATTAAGGTCGGGACTTTGGAAACCACCTGTGGCCGCTTGATTTTCAACAAAGCTTTGCCGGCAGGGACGCCGTTCGTCAACGAAACCGTCGGCAAGTCGGTTTTACAAAAACTGACCAGCGGTCTGACTTACATCAACGGTCCTGAAGTGATGCAAAAAACCCTGGATGACATCAAGGCATTGGGATTTGCTTACTCGACCACTTCCGGCATCAGCTGGGGAATGGATGATCTGGTAGTCCCCAAAGAAAAAGCGGATATCCTGGAGGAAGCGGACAAAAAAAGCGCATTGATTGAGGAACAGTATCAAAGCGGCCTTCTGACCAACGAGGAGCGAAGAGTGCGCATCATAGAAGTTTGGTCCAATGCCGTAGCCGGTATCAAGAAGATAGTTCCGAAAGCGCTCAAAGAAGACAGCTCGGTTTATATGATTATCGATTCCGGAGCGAGAGGTTCCTGGCAGCAGCCGACGCAAATGATGGGTATGAAGGGTCTGGTGGTGAACCCGAAAGGCGAGGAAATAGAATTGCCGATTCGCACTTCGCTCAAGGAGGGGCACAGCGGTCTGACTTACTTCACTACCACGCACGGCTCCAGAAAAGGATTGGCCGACACCGCTTTGAAAACGGCGGAAGCCGGATATCTCACCAGGCGTTTGGTGGACGTAGCCCAGGACGTTGTAATCAGGGAAGAAGACTGCAAAACCAAAGAAGGCATTGTTATTCACCGCAGCGACGGCAACGAATTCGGACACAAGTTCAGCGATCGACTTTTCTCCAGGACGTCCTTAAACGACGTGAAAATCGGCAGGAAAACCATAGTCAAAGCGGGAGAGGTGATCGGTCCGGAGGCCGCCAGGGAAATAGAGGCTTCGGACATTGAAGAAGTGGAGGTCAGGTCTCCGATTGCCTGCAAAACTCTCTACGGAGTTTGCGCCAAGTGCTACGGGTTGGATCTCGGTGATCATCAGCCGGTGCAAATCGGCGAAGCGGTTGGAATTATCGCCGCCCAGTCCATCGGCGAACCGGGCACTCAGCTGACGCTGAACACCAAGCACGCCGGTGGTGCCGCCGGTAAGGACATCACAACCGGCTTACCGAGAGTCGAGGAGCTTTTCGAGGTACACACCCCGAAGGGTAAGGCCATTTTGGCTCCCGCCGGCGGATCGATAAGCGATATTGAAGAAAAGGGAATCAACAAGGCGATTCATTTCGTCCCGCACAAAGGAAAACCACTGTCATTTCTGATTAACCGGCGCATCGCCGTTTTGCCCAAGGAAGAGGAAATCGTCGAGGCTGGAGATTCGCTCACCGAAGGGAGCATCGACCTTAAGGAACTAATGGAATTGAAGGGCAAAGAAGCGGTTTATCGTTATCTCATCCGCGAAGTCCAGCGCATCTACGTTTCGGAGGGGAACTCTATCAACAACAAGCACATCGAGGTAATAGTTCGCCAGATGTTCGGCCGCGTCAAAGTGGTTGCGAGCGGCGACACCGATTTTGTGGCCGGAGACGTCGTGGACAAGTCGAGATTCAGGGAAATCAACAAGATGGTGAAGTCCGCCGATAAAGAACCGGCCAAGGCCGAAGAAATCCTGCTGGGTACGACCAAATCAGCACTGGCCGCGGACAGCTGGCTTTCAGCCGCTTCCTTCCAGGAAACCGCGAGAGTTTTGACTAATGCCGCTGTGGAGTCGAGGATAGACCAGCTGCGCGGATTGAAGGAAAACGTCATCATTGGACGCCTTCTCCCCTTGGGCAAGGAAAGCGAGTCCAGCTTGGAAAAGGTCAACGAGGAAGTTGAGGAAAAATCCCAGGTGCTGGCCGAATAGGCCGCCGGGTTTGACCGGGTGTGCCGGTTCTGATAATATCTAGCGCGATGGATAGTGAAAAGAAAAGCTACGAAATTTCCTTTCTCCTGGGCAACGAGAACGACGTCGAGGCGGTGTTAAAGCATCTCTCGCAAATCGGAGCCGAAATTCTTAACGAGGGAAAAATTTCGGAGGTTTCCCTGGCTTACCCGATTAAAAAACTAGCTTCCGCTAGTTTCGGTTGGATTTACTTTTCCGCTCTGCCCGAAAAAATCGGCGAGCTGAATTCTGCTCTCAAAATGGACGGAAAAATAATCCGTTATCTCATAATAACCCCGCCTATTGTAAAAACCGAAAAGAAAAGGCCGGCCAAAGCCTCGGAGAAAGAAGAATCTTCTGCCCCAGCTGCGCCAGTGGCGACGGCGGAAAACGAACTCTCTAACGAGGAGTTGGAGAAAAAATTGGAGGAAATCCTACAGTAACAGCAACTGACCAATGAATCTTAATAAAGTGTTTATAATAGGGAACCTCACTCGCGATCCGGAGTTGCGCCAAACTCCAAGCGGGCAGCCGGTTTGCTCGTTTGGCGTTGCTACAAACAGTTATTACACCGACCGCAATGGAGTGAAACAAACCAGCACCGAATTCCACAATATCGTTCTTTGGGGAAAGCAGGCGGAACTGGCCAATCAGTTCCTAACCAAGGGCAGCAATGTTTTCGTCGAAGGCAGGTTGCAGACCAGGAGCTGGGAAGGTAAAGACGGACAGCAGAGGAAAACAACCGAGATAGTCGGCGAGCGGGTGCAATTCGGTCCCCGGCCCTCGGGACGGGTAGACGAAACCCTAAAAAGCAAACCGTCGGAAAAAAGCGCCGTCGATTCCGAGCCGGTGGAGGAAATACCGGTTATCGACATCGATGCCGATGAAATTAAGCCGGAAGATTTGCCATTCTAGCCGATATCTTGTAAGCTCGAAAATGTTATGAAAAACGAACAGTGTTTTTTCTGCTCACAGGGAGTAAAGCAAATCGACTATAAAGAGGTTGAGAGCTTGAGGCGTTTTGTTTCCCAGCAGGCAAAAATTATCGATCCGATTCACACCGGGACTTGCGCTAAACACCAGCGTTTGTTGGCTCAGGCAGTGAAGCGGGCCAGATTCATGGGGCTTTTACCTTTTGTTAAAGGATAATTTTCACCGGCGGATATGTTTGACTTAGACTATTCGATCTTCGGCGCGCTGTATCGATTTGCAACCAGCGTTCCTTACTTAGAATGGGTTTATGTTTTTCTGGCCAGCTACCTTCCGTACATTGTAGTAGTCGTGTTTTTGTACGAGCTTTTGCGTGTTCGGGAGCTCAAGAAAAAGTTTTATATATTTTTCCTCGCAATCGTTTCGGCTCTCCTTTCGTGGGGAGTCGTTGCTTATTGTTTCCACTTCTTTTGGCATCGCGCTAGACCCTTTATTTTTGCGGGCGCGGCTGCTGGAACTTCCATGCCGTCGGTCGTTCCTTTAATACACGCTGTCGCAAGCTCTTCTTTTCCGTCGGGCCACGTGTCTTTTCTCGTACCCGTAGCTTTGTCCGCTTTTTTGATAAACAGGCGAGCGGGAATCTGGATTAGCGTTCTTACTCTTCTTATCGGGTTTGGAAGGATAGCGGTGGGGGTTCACTGGCCATCTGACGTACTGGGAGGAATACTCATCGGAGCCGTCAGCTATGCGGCGGCCTATAAGTTATTACCGCGAATTAATGCCGACTCGGCGTAAAATCGTCGGCTCGCTAAGCAATAAACCGCTGGTTTAACCCGGCGGTTTTGTTTTATATTTAGAAGGTGAACGAAGACAAGCGGTCAATACGACTGGTAATCGTTTTTCGGGCCTTGCGCAGCGTCGCCGCCGGAATGATTGCCATAGGATTTCCCTACCTGGTGCTTTCCACGCTGCACTACAGCGCCCTGGTTCTGGGGTCTATTTACACGGCTGCAATCCTTTCCGGGTCAGTTTTTAGTTTGCTTATCGGCTATCTGGCAGATGCCATAGACAGAAAGAGGGCGTTGTTTTTGGTTGGATTAATGTTGCCTGCAAGCTCTGTTTTGGTTTACCTGTCGCACAGCATCTGGGTTTTATTTCTAGCCGCAATCCTCGGCAGTTATTCAGCCACCGGCTCTTTGGCGGGCGGGGGAATCGGCGGGATGGCGGCGCCGCTCCAAAACGCTCTACTTGTAGACATAACCTCCGGTAAAAATCGGACTAGATATTTTTCGCTGATAATGTTCATTTCTGGGGCGCTGGCGGCTTGCGGGTCTCTTTTGGTTGGAGTGATTAAGGAAGAAGAAATTTTTCTGATTGCCACGCTTGTCGGGCTATTTTCCATCTTTTTCCTTTGGCCGGTGAAGGATGAATTCCGCCCCGCCGGAAAAATGCCGCGGGTTAAAAATAAAATTAACATCGGCAAGTTTACGGTTACCGGAACGCTAAACGGATTCGCCCAGGGGTTAATCACCCCTTTTCTCATTCCTTTTTTTATCTTTATCTACCACGTTCCGCTTAAGGAGATGTCTTTTTACGCTTTCATTAGCGGCGGGCTGGGAGCTCTTTCTCTTTTAGTTTCTCCCGTCCTAGACAGACACTACGGTTTCCTGAAAAGTGTTATTGTGACCAGGGGCGCCGGAGCATTGGCCGCAGTCCTTCTGCCGATGACAAGGGTTTTTCCGCTGGCTTTGGGAATTTATTTCTTATTGCCTCCGTTGCGGGTTGTTTCGGCTCCGATTCAACAGTCGGCGCTGACCAATATGGTGGAGGGAAACGAAGTGGGACGGGCCTTAGGCGTCAACCAGGCCGCCCGAATGGCGGCTTCCTCCGGAGCCACCTCCTTGACCGGCTACCTTTTCGATTTGAACGACATCCCCCTGCCTTTTTACATTTACGGGGCGGTGATGGCGGTCAATATAGCGCTTTATCAAATTTTTTTCGGCAAAACTAAGGTTGGAGAGAACCCTTAGAGGGCAAGCGTCATTTCCAAATCAGTTTGGCGGCGCCCAGCTTTTCCGGCAGGCGATTTACATACGGGATGTAGGGGAAAAGCACGAGGAGTAGTATCAGCATTCCTAGAATCTCGGCCCCGTCGCGATCTTGGTTGGGGTCGTTGGCCAAAATTGTGTTGTCCATAAGTCCCAAGGGCGCCAGCCACCAGGCCCCTGGTGGCAAAAGAGAAGAGTTTTCTTCTCGAATCATGCCGTACTGTTCGGTGGTCATTCTTAACTTTTCGGCTTTGGCGTCGATGATGCCCGTGTCGGCGATAAACCTGTCGGTATAAGTTTTGTTCAGCCAATTGGTGGACTCGCCTTGCAATGCGGCTTGATAAAGTCCGCTTTTTGCCATATTGGTGAGCGCATTGATGACGCCGATAACCGGATTGGCCTGCGTCCCGGTGATTGTTTTGTCGCTTCCGTTAAAGTAAGCGGAAGCGGTTTGCAGGTTTTGTTTCTGCAAGCCTGAATTCTCGTCGTTGAAAGTCTGCAACAAATTGACTCCGCCAAAAGTTTGCAAATATTGGGTGTACGGAACCGTTATATAAACGCTGCGCGTGTCGAACGCGTAAGGGTCAATGCTATCGAGATAATTTGCGGTGTCCGATGTGCGTGTCATTTCTCCCATCAGGGTTTGCGCAACGAGGCTTGGATCGCTTTGGGCGACATCCTGAATGGTGGTTGGCAGCACCGTGGGAGAGGGGAAGGTCAAAGCCAGGATGATTAAAACGGCAACAAGAGCGAAACCGCGCAGGAACAAAGCGGCGTGATTAGCGGGCACCATTTCATACTTGATGTCAGCGCGATAAGGCTTGGCTATTCCTAAAACGCGAACCAAGAAATAATGGAAGCCCAGTAGGGTGAAAATTATGAAGGGGATAAAAACAATGTGAATGCCGTAAATTTGAGCATAGTTGAGATTATTGATAAAGAGACCGAGACCCGTTCCGTTATAAAGGTCGGCTGCTTGCAATGTCCGCCATTGCGATGAGAAATCTCCGCGGAGTCCGTAGCCGAATTCGGCCTCAAACAACGCCAAAATAAACATTAGCGACCCCAAAACCCAGGTTAATTTCCTTTTCCCTTTGAAGGCCGAGGTTAAAAACACGACCAACAGGTGGAGAATAATTATGAGTATGAAAGCCTGCGCCGCCCAGAGATGGAGGCTCCTGAAAAACAAACCGGCGCTGGTGGTCAGCCACCAACTCGGTCCGGAAAAAACCATAACCAGTCCGGAGGCCGCTAAAATAAGAAAACAAGCCAAAGCCAGGAATCCAAGCGAATAAAAAATTTTATTGCCGTAGGACGGGACTTCGGGAATCATGATATTCTTTAAAGCCCCCCAGCGTGAGACGTTTTCCCGATTTTCCAGCATACTCTGAAATGATAACGCCCGTAGCTCTGTCGGTAAAGCTAACATAAAAAAACGCCCCTGCTCCAGGTTCTTGCTCAAGCAAGACTGGGCAGGGGGAGATGAACGTGTCTCTACCGCTGGTAGGAACAGTGAAGAAAGGGTTCGGAGGCGTGGGCCCGCTCCCGAGCTTCCAGGATGCGATCCGCCTCCACGCCAGTAGGAAGGAGGATCACCTTCGGGATGCGGCAACAGTGGGCACAGCAGCGACAGCCGTTGCTACAACAGCCCGCTGCTGACACGGCCGGTGCCTGGTTGTCCGTACCGGGGCAAGGACAGCGCAGCCACCAGAGAAACCAAGTGGCGGTGGCAATCAACGCCACCACCCAACCAAGAATCCGCAAAGAAACCAGGAAGACCTGGGCCCGCGTGGCCGCGACGTCCGGCTGAAAACTCCCATTAGGAAACCCCACAGCCAAACGCAAGCCGTGGGCTACCACCATCAGGCCGTAAAACCAGCCTGACGACGGGACATCCGGCATCGGACTGGCCGAGATCAGGAACGCGCCAACGACTACCAGGAGCAGACTCAATGGGACCCACCAGGGTCGCCTCATGTGGATTCCCCCCTTCGAAATTTGGGGCAAGGTTCAGAAAACAGGCTTAATAAAACCATAAAATAATTATTTTGTCAATAGCTAACTAATCAGCCCTAATTATCCACAAGTCGTATCTTCGGTTTCGTGATAAACTTTAATCCCGGCAAGCCGGACTGGACCTTCAAATCCCAATACGGAGGCGAAGAATCGTGTTTAACTCTCTCGTTATAGAAAAGTTCACGGAAAGAACCGGGCTGTGCGTCGGCGGTCTCATCGGGGCAAGACAAGTCGTCTCTTTGCGGGACTTGGCTGAAGTGAGCGACTTGATGGTGATGAATAAAAAATATCTGGAAGCGCTGCTTTGTTCGGTGAGAACCAGTAGCGGACTTGCCCCGTACCGAGGCTGCCGAACGGTCAGCGTCACCCAAATTGACCCCTCGACGCTTCTTATCGGCCAAACTTTCGTTGAGAGAGGCAAGTACACGGCGATGATGGAAAGCATCGGCAACAAATTCACCGGCTTTTGCTTTCAGGGCAGCTTGTTGCAGCGGCCGCCGCTCTTGGTTTTCGGCAAAGACGAGGAAGGGACACCTTCGGTAGCCCACTACTTGCCGCCGATAATCGAAAACGGACGCAACCTACTGGACGGAGTCCATCGCAGTTACATCGCGCAGGCCGTTTCCGCCCCGCTGACGGCCATAATCGTAAGCGGCGTCGACACTCCCTTTCCGTGCGAACTGCACGAGTGGGACAAAGTCGCCGTCGTTGAGGAAAAACCGGCGGTAGAAGATAGATTTCAAAACCTCGACCCCGGTTTGTTCCGGCAGCTGAAGGACATCGGGATAGACGGGTAGACTGCACCTGCGGCGCTTCGGCGCCGCTTTTTGTTTGCCGAATAACCTTTATAATAATTTAATTAGGCAATGAGGCGCAGCTCAAAGAAAAAAGACATAGCTATAGATTTTGACGGAGTCCTGCATAGGTACAGCCGGGGGTGGGGCGACGGATCGATATACGACAAACCGGTTGCCGGAGCCAAAGAGGCAATGGACGAGCTGTCTGAAAAATACAATATCGTCGTTTTCAGCCGCCGGGCCAAGGAACAAGGTGGGGAAGCGATAGAAAATTGGCTCCGGAAAAATAAAATTAAATTTACCGAGGTGACGGGAGAAAAGCCGCGGGCCAGATGGTACATTGACGACCAAGCGGTGCATTTCGACGATTGGGCAAAGACTCTGAAACGGATCAAAAAACTCGAAGCGAGGTACGCCAAGCGCAACCATTGACAAATATTCTGTTAAGTGGTATTTCAAAATAAGACTCTGTTTCTTTAGTTTCAGATATGTCCCGAAGGAGGAGATTTTCGTGAACAAGGATGTCGTCACCCCGGAGGAAATATCTCTTATTCGCAGCCAAGTGAAAGCAACGGCGGAAGATATGTTGGATCTTTCGTCGAAGCTCGAACAGGCGAAAAACAGGCTGGCAAACGCCATCGACGCTTATAACCGTGGACGGAGCCGACTGCTTTGCCGGGAACTGGAAAACTCCGGCCTGACTTGGTGTACCTGGTGCCGATCCGTCATTCCGCGGAAAGAATGCCGGTTGTTCGTCGTGGACGGCGTGGAGTTACGGTTAACGGGTGAAGGTTCAGGACGGCGTCCGTTTACGCGCATCCAGCGTCTCTGCCCGCGCTGCCGTAAAAACACCTCTAGTTCGCCCTGGCAACGATTTTTCGAAGCAGAAGAGAGCGGGGGATGCTTTTACACTCTGCAAGGTGTAAAAGTCGACGGGGTTGAGAACTTGGACGACCTGGCCGTACCGCCGCCCGAACTCTTAAGGGAGTTCGCGGTGCCTTGCGGAATCCCGGAAGAAGCGGTCCTGGTCCGCTCAGCCGGGGCGTCCTATCTGGAAATCGGGGGAGAAAAGATAATTTTTCCCCGGCCCTAAAGATGGGACAGCCAGCGAAGTCAGCCGCCATTGGGTTTGCTCTTTGGCGGCTTTTATTTTTCTTGCCGTTTTCGGGGTAAGCGATTGTTTGAAAAAGAGTTTCGTTTGTGATAAAACTTGTTCATTCCTGATTCCTTTGGGAGGCGAATAGGCAATGCGGGCCGAGGAGCCGACGGGTAGCGAAGACCAGCTGATTGCCGCCATCCTCCGTCTGGAAACCGTGAAACTGGCCTGCTACCGAGGGCACGAAGTGCTCAAGGCCAGCGCCACAGAGACCGGAATCGCTTTGGCCGACAAACTGGTTCAAGAAGTCAACTTCGCGCTTTGGGGGGAATCGAGCGTTCCGGCCAGCTCATACCGATCTACCGCGGGCGTCTCGAACTGCAAGACAGGGTTCTGAGAGCCGTGGGAAAAAGAACCAGCCCCGTCGTCGCTTGGAAAAAACTTCCCTAACGCGCGGAGGCGATTGGAAAATGTTGGCCGAAAAGGTGCGCGAGCGTCTCGCTGAAGTCGGAGCCAAAGGATTTGCCGTCGTCGAAAAAGAAAAAATCATCCTGATTGATTGGGAGGAAATCTGCAGAGTGCGCGCCGAGAACGCCGGCAGCTGGGGCGGAGTGGTTCTCGAAGCCATTCGCCGGTCCGGCTGGAAGTGGAAGATTAAGTAGGATTCCTTTCTCGAAGAAGCACTTAACCTAAGGTGGTGAGAGAAAGACGGAGCTGCGGGCGGTTGATCATCTCTATAATCGATTCTTGCCCACAGTTCCAAGCCGGCGAACGGAGTGAAATAAAAATGTGGTTTCCCGAGGAGGGACGTAAGGTACAAATCAAGCACCGTTGCGGAGGGGATTTCGAAAAGCTAAGCGCCTTCACTCTCCATTGCTTGAAGTGCGGCAGGCTCTATCATATGCCGCCGCCGCTTTGTGAAGATCCTCCTTGGTACAGTCCGGACGGCTCTGTCCAAGTAATCTATCTCGGAGGCGACGAAGATCTGCCGCCTCCCGGACGGATTCGGAACGCCGACGACAAAATCCTTGTCTCGGTGGCGGAACGATAACCAGCCACCCTTATTCGCGTTTGTTCATCTCAGCAAAGGGGGGCATTCCGCCCCCTTTCGTGCGTCTATGGCGGATTTTCTTTTTTTAATGTTGCGTCATTCAGGGGGAT
>JAMCXR010000022.1 GCA_023474185.1 Patescibacteria group bacterium
TTGACGTTATGTCCGTGTTGGCGCCCGAGGCGGCTGCTCCCAGATTGCTTCTTGCTCCGCTCACCGTTGAGGCTCCGGTTCCTCCGTCGGTGACGGAGATGGGACCCGGAGTTCCGTTTGGAGGAGACTGGGTGGGGTTGGTGAAAGCATGAGCGGTTTGACTCACGACGAACCAAGTCAATGCGACAAATAAAAAGGACAGTAAGATCAGATATCTTCTCGTGGTTTTAACGGGGGAAGATTTTGTCATTGCCGTTTACTAATTTTAGCGGTTAGGGGATGAAGAGGCAATGGGGGGTTATTAACAGTGGAAGGTAAAGTTAGGACAGTTTATTGCCCAGAGGTACCTCCTTGGTAGGAATTACGAGAACGGCTTCATTATTTTCATCCGTAAAGCCGAGAACTAAAACTTCGGAGTTGAACGGCCCAACCTGTTTGGGCGGGAAATTAACCACGCAGGCAACTTGTTTGTTCAGTAAATTCTCCTTGGAGTAATTGGCCGTTAGCCTAGCCGAAGATTTTTTGACGCCCAGCGGCCCGAAATCTATCGTCAGCTTATACGCCGCCCGGCGCGCCTCCGGGAAATCGTCCACTTTGACGATCCGGCCGACCCGGACATCGACTTTAGCAAAATCGTCAAAGGAAATAAGATTTCCTGGCATATTATTCAAACGGTATCTCAAAAATTTTTCTGCGAGATGACGATCCTCTCACCAGCTTCACCTCGGACTGCGGCAAGCTAAAGAATTCGGCCAAAGCTTTGCCTACCGCCACATTGGCTCGGCCGCCTTCCGGAGGTTCTTTAACACCAACTCTAAATCTTCCACCAGCGAGCTTTTCCACGCTCGTTTTCTTGGACCGCGGTTTGACCAGCACGATAATTTTCATCTGTTTATGAAAGTCTTTTTGAATAATAACATTTTCTCCATGCTATAATCACCGGCATGGATGGCGCTACTATCGAGGCTTACGACAAAATGGCTAAAGAGTACGACGAAGAAACGAGCGATTTTTGGAAAAAGTTTCCCAGAACCTTTCTTAACAAATTTATCAGCCTGGCAGGAAAAGCGGTGCTAGACGTGGGAAGCGGCCCGGGCAGGGACGGGCTGATTTTCAAAAACGCCGGATTAAACGTAATTTGTCTGGACGCATCGAAGTCAATGGTTGAGATTTCCGGTAAACGAGGGCTGGAATCGGTGCTGGGCGATTTTAACGACCTGCCGTTTAAAGACGACTCGTTCGACAGCGCTTGGGCTTATACGTCTCTGCTGCACGTGCCGAAAGCCGAGATTCACGGACCGCTTCAAGAAATAAGACGGGTGCTTAAACCCAACGGCGTCTTCGGTCTTGGTCTCATCGAAGGCGAGGGGGAAATATATCGAGAAAGCCTCAAAGTCACCAAGCCGAGGTGGTTTAGCTATTATCAAAAAGGAGAAGTGGAAAAAATATTATCCGACAACGATTTTGAAATTCTGTATTTCGAACAATTTAAACCCAATACGAGAAATTACTTGAATTTTATCTCCCAAAAGAAGGATCCCAGTTAATCTATTCCAGCGAAATTATTTGTATCCCCTTTTCTTTTATTTCTTCTTCCGGCCAAAACAGCTTGTCCAACTTAAACCTGCCGACATAAGTCACTTTTTTCTTTGTCGTTCTGCCGGTGTACGCGCCGGTTTTCGGATCCCACTCCTTAAGGAGCAGCGTGTCGCCTTCTTTAATTTCAAAATCGTCGAGGCGAAGCTCAAACCCTTTCTTCCCGGAAGCCACGTCGTCGAAATACTCAGGCCAGATTTTCTTGCGCACGATTGCCATTTTGCTTACCCTCCTATCCTTTGCTGCTGGGTCGTTTTCCTTTTCATATTTTCTTGGTGTTCGGGAGTATTTAACAGCCCACACCTTTTGAATTTCTTTCCGGAGCCGCAGGGACAAGGATCATTTCTACCGACGCCGGCGAACCTGGGGTCGTTTTGAATATTGCTTAGAGTACGCTGTTCTGCGGGAATAGCCGGCGCCGCCAGTATTTTCATAGCGTTATTAAACGCCCAGGCATCAGAGTTGCGTTTCATATTATCGAAAAGAGCGCGACTTTCGCGGCGATACTCGACCAGGGGGTCTCTTTGTCCGTAGGCACGAAGTTTTACCGACTCGGTCAAAGCTTCGATGTCTTCCAAGTGGTTCATCCACAGGAAGTCCATTGCTCCCAAAAGCTGAATGTTGGCGAATCCTACGTCCTCTACCGCGTCAATTTTGATTTCGGCTTCGGAATTCAGCGCTGCGAAATCGCCCTCGGCCGCTTCCCCGCTGAAAACGCCGGCATCGCGCGCCATTTTTAAGACATCACCCCAAGCCAACGTGGAGTTTTTTAAAACGCCAATATGTCTGCTAATTGCATCTTTTATGAAGCCTTTCAAGTCTTCCTTGCTCATAGCCGCGACTAATTTTTGCCTCAGAAGGTAAAACTCCATCCTTTGCTTGTTCAATATGTCGTCGTATTCCAGCAGGTACTTTCTGGCGTCGAAGTTCAATCCCTCGATTTTTTCCTGCGCCTGAATGATAGCTCTCGATACCAAACCGGACTGAATCGGCATGTCGTCAGGCACGTCCATTCTTTCCATTAGGGCCTTGAGCTTCTCTCCGCCGAAAATGCGCAATAAATCGTCTTCCAGAGAAAGAAAAAATTGGGAAGATCCCGGGTCTCCTTGGCGGCCGGCACGTCCCCGCAACTGGTTGTCGATCCGGCGCGCTTCATGCCTTTCCGTTCCCAAGACGTGCAAACCCCCGAGCTCCCGGACTCTCGCCGCTTCCTCCTTATCCGGAGGGTTGCCCCCTAAAACGATGTCTACTCCCCGTCCGGCCAGGTTGGTGGCCAAGGTAACGGCGCCCAATCGTCCGGCTTGGGCGATGATTCTTCCTTCCTGTTCATGATTTTTGGCGTTCAAAATCTCGAACGGAACCCCCTCTTCCTGCAGGACTCCGGCCAGCATTTCGTTCTTTTCAATGGAGGTGGTGCCTATGAGTACCGGGCGGCCTTCTTCGTGGAGGCGCCTGACCTCCTTGGCGATAGCTCGGTACTTGCCTTTCAGATTCTTAAAAACGGTGTCCGACTCGTCTTTTCTGACTAGCGGCTTATTGGTCGGGATGCTCGCCACCTCCAAACCGTAAACTTTATGGAACTCCTCGGCGGAGGTCTGGGCCGTACCGGTCATCCCCGCCAGCTTCTTATAGAGCCTGAAATAGTTTTGAATCGTAATCTGGGCGTAGGTGCGGCTTTCCTGCTGCACCAAAACTTTTTCTTTGGCCTCGATGGCCTGGTGCAGTCCGGCGGAATAGCGGCGTCCGAACATCAGCCTGCCGGTAAACTGGTCGACAATGATTACTTCCCCGTCTTTGACCACGTAATCTTTGTCCTTAGTGAATAAAGATTTGGCTTTAAGGCTCGACTCTAAATATCTCACGAGGCGAAGGTTCTCCGCTCCGAAGATGTCTTTGATGCCGGTTGTTCTTTCCACCTTGTCTATTCCCGATTCGGTAATCTCAACCGATTTCATTTTTTCATCGACTGTGTAGTCTTGATCTTTTTCTAATCCCTCAATAGCTCGGGCGAATACCTTATAGAGTTCGGAAGATTCGGCATCCGGAGCCGAAATAATGAGCGGTGTCCGAGCTTCATCGATCAGTATCGAATCGACTTCGTCGATGACTGCGAAGTTGTGCCCGCGCTGCACCTGCTGGATTACGCTTGAAGCCAAGTTGTCGCGGAGGTAATCGAAACCGAACTCATGATTGGTTCCGTAAGTGATGTCCGCTTCATAAGCCTCACGGCGACTGATTGGTCTCAAATATTCTTTTTGCACCAGAAAACTGCCGGTCGTGTCCCGTTCTTTGTCGATGAGCTGGCCTTCCTCCGGAGGAATACGCCAGGCAGGGTCGTAAATGAAAGCCGCTTCGTGCGCCAGACAAGCGACGGACAAGCCCAAAAAATTGTAAATTTGTCCCATCCATACCGCATCTCTTTGAGCCAGATAATCGTTGACGGTGATGACGTGCACTCCCCGACCTTCCAAAGCGTTCAAGTAAACGGCCGGAGTCGCAGCCAACGTTTTTCCTTCGCCGGTGACCATTTCCGCTATGCCGCCGTGGTGCAGAATCAGCCCGCCCCAAAGCTGGACGTCGTAATGCCTTTGCCCCAGCGTGCGTCTGGACGCCTCCCTCGCCAAAGCAAAAGCCAAGGGCAAAATTTCGTCCAACCCCTTGCCATCCGCCACTTCTTTTTTAAGCCGCAGGCTTTCAGCTTTGATTTCCTCATCTCCCAAAGAACGAAGCCGCTCTTCTTCTTCGTTGATTAAAACCAGTTCCCGCGGCGGCTTGGCCTCCCGGCCAAAAACACCCAAAAAGCCCGCCATAAATTATTTTTCCTCTTTTTTCTCCTTAAACTTTTTTACTTCCTCCGCCAGCTTGTCCCTCAATCCGTCTATTACCGCCCTGATTTCTTCCCCGTCGTTCTCCGCCCGAATATTTTCTCCCAAAACCTGCAAAGTGGCTTCGGCGTAAAAAACGTTTCCCTTGCGGTGGTGTTTGGTAGTCCTGGCAACCTCGACTTGCGTGCGAACATCGGTTCCTTCCCCGACTTTGCCGAGAAATTTATCGACTCCTCCCATCCTGATGTTTATATACTCTTTTAGCGGCGAGGTAAGCTCTAAACCGCTGGCCATAATGTCTATTCTCATCCAGTCTTATCTTACCTCGCGAAGCTCCCTCTGACAAACGCCCGTTTTGCTGGCGGTTCTCCAAATCAAAGCGCCCCATGACATCCACGGGGCGCTTTGATTCCTAAGAAAAGATTATTTTTTCTTCTTAGCCGCTTTCTTGGCTTTCTTCTTCGCCATGTCTTTGTAATATTTATTTGACCAACGGAGGATTGTCGACTATCAATCGCATTGATCTTTTCCTTGTCTGTTTAAATTTTAGAACAAATATTTTTTAAAAAAACTGTTGATAACTTAAAAAACAACTCATGAAGCCAAGTTAAGTATTTCCTCTTCCAGCCGGACGCCGAATTTCCGATTGACCGCATCTTTGGCGACCGCAATCAATCCGGAAACGTCCCGCGAACTGGCGTTTAAAACATTGACTATGAAATTGGGGTGCTTCGGCGAAATCATCGCCCCTCCCAGAGACAAACCGCGCAGTCCGGCTTCGGCTATCAGGCGCGCGGTCGGTATAACCGGGAAAGGATCTGTTTTGACGTTTAAGCCGTAAAGCTTCACGACTTCCGGAGAAATGCGCTCCGCCTGAACGTTTTTAAAGATGCTGCCGATGTTCGGGTGTTCGAGAGGCTGCCGCGCTTGCCGGTATTCGATATTTTTCAACGCCTTGTTCAAGATTTCTTCTTTTTCTCCAGGAATTAAGGAAAAAACGACTTCCAAGACAATCTCCCGGCTGCGATTGCGGCGGAATACGCTGTTGCGGTAAGAAAACTCGCACTCCCCGCGGTTGCGCTTGTTCAAAACATAAGTTCGAGTGTCGAGGCTCAATACTTCACTCACCGAATCTTTGGTTTCTCCGCCAAAAGCTCCGGCATTGCCGAAAACGGCTCCGCCGACGGTTCCGGGAAGCCCTCCGGCCCATTCCAATCCGCTTAGGTTGTTTTCGGCAGCAAAGTTCAGGAGGTCGGCCACGCTTACGCCGGCCCCAACCTTTATCGCGGCTCCGTCGCGTTCTAAGGTGGTTATTTCCGGCTTAAGAACTAGTCCGCCGAATCCCTTATCGTCCCAAAGTATGTTCGTTCCCCCGCCGAGAATGAAAATTTTTTTTCGCCGCGACCATATTCCGCGTCTCCACTTTTTTAACCCGGTAACGATGCTTTCCGGGCTGTCGGCGGCCAAAAAATTATCGGCTGGTCCGCCGATCTTAAAACTGCTGAAATTTTTTAACTCGATTTCCGAATTTCCAGACATCCTCCAAGAAAACGATTGCTAACCTAGTTTGCTTCGCTGAGGCGGTAGGGGTGACCTCCAAATAATTTTTATTAGAGTGAGTGCTCTCACTACCGCCCGATTGCATTATACAAGGATATCTGGAAGTTTAAAAACAAATAGCGCTAGGGACCGGCCGGAATTTGCGTTGTTGACAAAACTCGGTGATTTAATTAAAAATTTCTTATCCAGGAAACTGGAAATCTGCTCCTCGCGGAGGAAAAACGTGGCTCAACGAGACTCGCGGCGGCAACGTCCGGAGGAAGACGGCGACTTTCAAGGAACCGCTTGGTCCCAATCGGGAAAAATTCCGGAAGTTGGCCGGCAAAGCGGAGGAACCGGCCCAAGTGAAAGAGTTCTCTTGGGCGAGGAAAAGCTTCTCGCTCCGGGAGCGGCGGGAGCTGACGGCTCGGTTTTCAAACGACTCAAGCCTCCCTGCGTGACGCGCCGCGGTAACCACGGTTTTCGCCCCTAACCGCACCAGAGATCGGTCAGCGCTCCCACCTTCGGGTGGGAGCTTTTTTTGACCGATTATTTCCGCCGCAGCAGAATCTCCCCTACTTTGTAAACATCGCCGGCGCCGATGGTTAAAATTAAACTGTCCTTGCCGGCGTCCGGCAGGATTTTTTTGACGGCTTCCTCAAAACTGTCGGCCGACTCGGCGGCAATTCCCCTTTTTTTAATCTCCTTGACGAGCATCTTGGAATTAACGGTTCGGTCTTCCGGCTCTCTTGCGGCATAAATAGGAAGGACGATGACCTTGTCGGCCAGTTCGAAGCTCCCGACAAATTCCCGAAAAAGAAGCTTGGTGCGGCTATAGAGATGGGGCTGAAAAACAACCGTCAGCTTTTTTGGTTCGTTTTTCGCATTTTGCATGAATTCCCTGGCGGCTAAAATGGTGGCTTTAATTTCCGTTGGATGATGGCCGTAATCGTCATACACCAGAGCGCCGGATTTGGCTTTGCCCTTGAATTCAAACCTCCTCCAGGTTCCGGAAAACCGCGCCAATGATTTTAGAGCCGCGGCTCTAGGCAAGCGGGCGATTTTAGCCACGGCCAGCGCCGCCTGGGCATTCAAAACATTGTGCCGGCCAGGAACCGAAAGTTTCAACCCCCTGACGCTTTCTTTTCGGAAATCAATTACTCTGCATGCAGCCCGACGAACAACTGGAACAATGTTTTTATTTTTGGCGTCCGTCACCAGATAATCTTTCCGGCCTAATTTGGAGACAAATTCGCTGAACGCACCCTGAATGTCCTTCAGGTCTTTGTAGTAATCCAAATGCTCCCGGTCGATGTTGGTAATAACTATGATTCTGGGGTCGAGGTTCAGAAAAGATCGTCGGTACTCGCAAGCTTCGGCGATAAAATATTTCCCCTTGCCGGCAACGAAGTTGCTTTTGGCGCCCTTGAGCAAGCTGCCGACCACCACTGTCGGATCTTTTCCCGCATCCCGGAAAATCTTGCCGATCATCGCCGTAGTCGTAGTTTTCCCATGCGCTCCGGAAACGGCAATGGTAAACCGGTTTCGCGAAACCTCGCCCAATGCCTGGGGGTAAGTCACTGCTGGAATGTCAAACTCCCGGGCGCGGGCGAGTTCCGGATTATCGGAAGGAATAGCGATGGTGTAAATGACCAAATCGGCGTCCCGCGGCACTTGCGAGGCGTGCTGGCCGATATAAATTTTGGCCCCCAGTTTTTGCAGCTCGTCGGTAATTAAGGATCGGGTGCGATCCGATCCGCTGACGCTCTTCCCTTGTTTCAGTATCATTCTGGCGATGGCCGAAATGCCGATTCCGCCGATGCCGATAAAGTGCACCTTTTTAATTTTTTTCAAATCGAGCTCCATATTTCTTTTCCCAATATTTTACTTGACGATTAAACTGACTTCCCCGATCGTACTCGTTTTCAAACATGCCAAAGCTGGCGGCCCCCGGAGAAAGAAGGACGATTTCTCCTTTTTTAACCCTGGACATGGCCAGCCGCACGGCCTCTTTCATCGAACCGGCTTCCTCGAACCCGACTTTAGCTTTCCGCAGCTCATTTTCTATTTTATCACTGGCGGTTCCTCGGAAAAGGACAACGGCTTTCACCGACTTTTTTATCTCCTTGGCCATTTCCCGAAAATCAAGTTTCTTGTCGTACCCGCCGGCGAGAAGTACTATCTTTTTCCTTTTTCCGCCCAGCGCTCGGAGGGCGGCAACTGCAGCGTCGGGAGTAGTTGAGGTGGTATCGTTGTAAAAACGGATGCCTGCGAAAAATCCTACAGGCTCCAGTCGGCTGGGCAATCCTCTGAAGGAGCGCAAAACCTTTTTCATGGCCGCTACCGGAAGACTGTAAACTCCGGCCGCAGCCACCGCCGCCAGGACGTTGCTCAGATTGGCTTGCCCTTTCAGTTTTATCGCGGCAATCGGCACCACCAGCTTTTCTTCGTCGCCGAGCCGGAGATAAACTTTCCCGTTTTTGACATAACTGCCTTCTCCGGACGGAAACGGCTTCAAGGAAAACCAAACTATCTTTGACTTCGCCTTCTTAATCCGCCTTCTGACCGCGGCGCTATCTCGGTTGGCAATCAAAAAATCGTCCTTTTTCTGGAAAGCGAAGATATTGTCTTTGTCGCGGTAATACTCTTCCAGGCTGCCATACTTGTCCTGGTGGTCGACCAAAAGATTGGTTAAAACGGCGATATTCGGGCTTTTTTTTCCCGTCCGGAAGCCCCGCAAAAGCCAGCTAGAGAGCTCAGCCACCACGACTGTGTTTTCAGTCAGCCGTCCGAGGTATTTCAAAGGAGAAACACCGATGTTTCCGCAAAACACTGCCCGGCGTCCGGTTTGCTTGAGCATTTCAAAAACCAAAGCGGCGGTCGTGCTTTTTCCCCTGGTACCCGTGACCCCTATTAAAAAATTGTCCGCGGCCTGCAGGAAAATGTTCCAGTCGTTGATAATCGGAATGTCTCTTTTCCTGGCTATCGAAAGATAAGGCGACGAGTCCGGGACACTCGGGTTTTGAAAAACGACGTCGGCCTTCCGAAAGTCTTCGGCCCGATGCCCGCCTAAAACAAATCTGACGTTCGGGAACCGGCGCAACCGTTCGACCTGTAATTGAAGTTCCTTTTCAGATTTCAAGTCCGTCACCAGAACTTCTTTGGCTCCGGCTTGGGCAAAGTAAAGGGTGGCCATGGTCCCGCTTCCTTCGCGGTATCCGCCCAAGCCCATGACCACGATTTTTTTTCCCCGATAATCCATAATTATTTATTAAGATACCGCCGCCAGACAACGCGGGTCAATTATCTAATAATGAGATCTACAATCCAGGCAGAGTTGCCAACCGGCAATCCGGCGTTTTTAGCGCAGGACGATATTGATGCGGTCTCTCTGTTATTAAGCAGATATTTTTTCTATCCGTACCTCGGTGAAATACTCCCGGTGCGTGTTTTTGGTTCTTTTTCTTGTCTTGGAGTGGTAGTGGAAGACGATCTCTTTTCTGGTCCTTCCCTGACGTAAGACTACGGCTTCGGCTTTGATTTTAGGAAGGAAAGGAGCTCCGATTTTAACATCCGCTCCGTCGGCCAAAAGCAGCACTTTATCGAAAGAAATTTTATCCCCCGCCGACCCGGCTATTTTTTCCACGCGCAACGTTGTCCCCGGTTCAACTCGGTATTGCTTCCCGCCCGTCTCGATGACCGCAATCATAATGCCAGTTAGTATAGCGATTTAGTCCCCGGCAGTCAAACCTAGTTCAGTCTGGTGAGCATTAGCGAAAAGGCCAAAAAGAAAACGGAAGAAACCAGGCTTCCGGCCACGAGAAGATAAGAAACGAACCTAGCCTCACGGTAGAGTTTGCCGGCTAAAAACCATCCCAGAAAGAGGATGACGGCCTCGGTAAAAAAGATGGTCGCCAGCGTTTTCCATTCGCCGGCCAGCGCCGCTCCGCTCAATGTGTCGTAGCGTAAAATAAACGGGCCCTCTTGCGTTCTCAAAGCCGACAGCGGCCAGCCTACCGATATCAAAAGCAAAAACAGGCTCAGCGCCGCCATGCTTATTATTTTCCTGTCGTGCCACATTCTTGACTTATTGTTCTCGCAACGTGCGCCGTCACCGGGATTCGAACCCGGGTTCCATGGCTGAGAACCATGTGTCCTAGGCCAGGCTAGACGATAACGGCAACGTTCCTATTTTAGCATAAAAATGCCAGAACGGGAACCGCGGTGGCATTAAAAAAGATTTTTGAACGCTAATTTTTGAGCCAGCGGCCGTACTGCCGAACCAAAAGCTGCTTGGCCTTCTCCGGCTCAGCCATTACTTCCAAAATCACCTTTTCCATTCTAGCCGACTGCGATCCCTTTACTAAAACGACATCTCCCGGCCGAATCAGCTCCTGAACCTTCAACCCGGCCTCGTCCGGAAGGTCAAAGCTCAGTATTTTTTCCTTAGCCAGCCCCAAGCCGGCCGCTCCTTCAGCTATAAACTTGGCTTTGCTGCCGACGGTCACCAGCAAATCGACTATTCCGGCTGCCAGCGCGCCCGTTGCGTCGTGTGCTTCCACGGTGTACTTTCCGAGTTCGGCCATATCTCCCAAAACCGCCACCTTTCGCTTAGCAGGAAGATCTTTTAACACCTCCAGGGCAGCATTGGTGGAGAGAGGCGCAGCGTTATATGTATCGTCGATTATCCAGCTTCCTTTAATGCCAGCGACAATTCTCGCCCGGCCACGCTCCCCCGGATAGGCGGACAAGGCTTCGGAGATTTGTACCAGGTTTAACCCCTTGGCCAAGCCGACAGCAGCAGCAGCAGCGGCGGCGGCGGCGTGGGACTTGCCCAAAACTCCGTCTATCCTGACCGGCACGAATCCTCCCTCGTATTCCAGTTTAAAAGCAATGCCGACCGGCTGACCGTCGTTTGATCTGTTTTCAAAACTGGTGATTCGCACTTCCGCCCCCGCGCTGAATCCGAAAGTTATCACTTTGCCCTTCGCTTTGCTGCGCATATCGATTGTTTGCTGGTCGTCGAAATTAAGAATGGCAATTCCGTTTACCCCCAGACTCCGCACCAGCCTGGCTTTTTCCGCAGCCACCGCTTCCGCGTTCCCGTAAAATTCAACGTGGACCGGCACCTCGCCGACGGCGGTGACCACGGCTATGTCCGGCTTGACTATGCCTAAAAGATAGCCGATATCTCCGGGACGGTCCGCTCCGTATTCCAAGACGACGACTTCCGGATAAGGCAAGCGAAAAACCGACCAAATGGCGGCCCGAAAAACAGGTCTGAGCCAGAATAACCACCCTGAAGCCGCTTTGTACTCTCCGATAATCGCCAATGGCAAGCCTAGCTCGTTATTTAAATTTCCACCGGGAACCCTGACGTTGAATTTGGATTTCAAAACCGCCGCGGTCGCCAGCTTGGTCGAAGTTTTGCCAACGCTACCGGTGATCCCCACTACGAGTGGGCGATATTTTCTAACCAGATTCCGCGCCATATTTTTTAAAAGCACCCGCAGCTGGTTCAAAAGGAAGTTTTTCATTGGGTCGAAGAATTAGGAGTTGAACCCCCGGCGCCCACATAATTATCCGGAGGAACATTGTAGTAATTAAGGATAAAGCTGCCCAATTGCTGCCAATACGGGACGACGATTCCCGAAAGCGGCGCCCCGGCCGGATCGTAAAGGACAATGAGCGCCACAAATCTGGGATTCAGAGCCGGAGCAAATCCTATATAACTGTCTATCACCTGATTAGTATAACCGCCTGTTTTCAAATTAGGAACTTGGGCGGTGCCGCTTTTTCCGGCAACGGTATAACCGGGTATCTCCGCCAGTTTTCCGTGCATCACGTCGTGTTCCATCATTATTGCCGTTTCTTCTGCGGCGGTGGCGGAAACCACCCGTCTTACTTCTTTCGGCTGCTGGTCGGCGTCGACGTAGGGCTGCATCATTACGCCCTGGTTGGCGATGGCGGAAATTGCTTCAACCATCCGCAACGGCGTGGCAGAAACTCCTTGACCGAAGCTGGCTGTCGCCCAATCGATGGGTTGGGTTTGTTTTCTGGTCAATTGGTGTAGGCTGCCTACGACTTCACCCGGCAAATCTATCCCGGTCTTCTGGTCGAAGCCGAATTTGTCGAGATAGTTAAGAAAAGCGGCATCTCCGAGTTTGTTTTCTACGAAAGCCGCACCGATGTTTAGAGAGTCGGCTATGACGGTCGTCATATTTGTCCAGCCGTGGGCCTTATGGTCCCAGTCAAAAATAGTCTGTCCGTTCAAAACCAGCCTGCCGCTGTCATAGTATTCGGTACTGGTTTGCACCGCTCCGGCATCGAGCGCCGAAGCCATGGTGACGGGCTTCATAATGGACCCTGGTTCGAAAATGCTCTGAATGGCCGGATCGGTAAAGGACTGCACCTGGTACTGCCAGTAATTGTTGGGGTTGAAGTCGGGAAGATTGGCTAAAGCCAGAATGGCGCCGGTCGACGGGTCTTCGACGACGAATGTTCCGCCCGCGGCTTGATGGGCTTTAACCGCTTCGCTTAACAGGTACTCGGCTTGGGATTGAATATTGCGGTCAATGGTCAGGTGGATATCCTGGCTGGTGGAAACAAGACCGTCGGAAGAGCCGTTCAAAGCGTTATTGTAATAATTTTCCACGCCGTACACGCCGGTTTGCACGGAATCTCTAGCCACGTAGCCTATCACCTGCGAGGCCAACGTTCCCAGGGGATAATACCGGCCAACAATTTCATTATTGACGTAGACGCCCATCATTTTGGCGCTGTCCACGGAGTCGGCCTGGGATTGAGTGGCGCGACCTATCAAGATAGAATAAAGGGATTTTTTATTACTGAGGATTTGCGTTAGGTTGGCTGGTAAACTGCTGGCGCCCAGCAGCTCGGCCAGTTGGCTGGCGGTCGAGGTCGGACTCGTAATGTCTTTAGGAACCGCGTAAATTTGGGGATAGTAGCGATTGATGGCCGCCGCTATCTCATTGCCGCTGTTGTCGGTCACGTAAATATCCCCGCGGGTGGAGGCGGTTGACGATGACCAGGCGGTCAGCGAGGCGGCTTTGGCGCTGTAGTATTCCCCTTTGTTGAACTGGATGTTGTAAAGATTGAAACCTAGAAGCAAATAAAGGAAACAAAATATGATGCTCAGGAGCGTGATACGAAAGCCCATTGCGGATTAACCACTTTAACGAATCCTTCTTTGACGGCCAGATTTTCCAAGTTGGTCGGATCGGTAGTTTTATAAAGCTGGTCTTTGAGCTCGGCGTTTTGGACCTGCTCCGCTTGGACGGACTGCGTCAGGGCAGCGATATCTTGCTGCGTATTAACTGTTTTGGAATAGAAAACGATGGTCAAGGAAGAAACGCCAAGCAGTACGGCGCTGAAAAAGATTATCAACCCCATCACCCCCTTGTCCTTATTCGGCTGGATTACAGTCATTGGTTATGAATAAAACTTATCGACCTTTTACACGATTTTTATCGCTCTTAATTTCGCTGAACGGCTGCGCGGGTTTCTTTCCACTTCATTAACGGACGGAACCGCCGGCTTTTTTAAGACGAGCTCGGCTCTGCCGCTTTTCACCAAATCGCGGAAGGCAGTTTTCACCATCCGATCCTCCAAGGAATGAAAGGAAATAATCGCCACTCGGCCGTTGGCTCTGACAATTATCGGAATATCGGAAAGAAAACGTTCCAAGTTCTGGAGCTCGCTGTTGGTGGCGATGCGCAAAGCCTGAAAAATTTTGGTGGCCGGATTGATTTTTCCGGTTTTCGGAACAACCTTTTCGATGATTTCCAGCAAATCTCCAACCGATTCTATTTTCTTTTTCTTCCTGGCGATCACAATCGCCTTAGCCGCGCGCCGCGACCACCGTTCTTCGCCATACTTCCAGAAAACGTCCGCCAACCGATCTTCGCTGCTGCCGTTCAAGATGTCAGCGGCAGTTGGGCCTAGCGACGGGTCGTACCGCATATCCAATTTTTCCCCGGGCTGCAGGAAGCTGAAGCCGCGGCCGCTTGCCAAATGCTCCGAGGAAAACCCCAAATCCAAAAGAAGAACGTCGACCCGATCGATTCCCAAAGCACTCAAGATGGACGGCGCATCCGCATAATTGCCCTTGACCCAAAATTGCCGGGCCTGCGGATAAGCCCTTGCTATTTTCTCCCTGGCCTTTTGCAGGTTATCTTCGTCCAAATCAACGGCAATAAAACTTCCGCGTCCTCCTATTTTTTGCAGCAGCGCAGCCAAATGGCCCCCGCCGCCGACCGTACCGTCCAAAACCGTCTCCCCGCTTCTCGGGTCGAGCGCCGCGATTGTTTCTTCAAGCAAGACCGGTGTGTGAGGCATATTTTAAATCCCCAATTCGCCCAGTTTTTCGGCTATTTCTTCTCCGGAGCTTTCGGTTTTTTCCTTATACTTCTGCCAAACAGCGCTATTCCATATTTCCACGCGGTTATAAACTCCGATTACTTTCGCATTCTTCTCCAGATCGGCATATTTCCGCAGATAATCCGGGATGAGAATCCTGCCTTGCGAATCCAATTCGGCGGCCGAAGCGCCGGCCAACATTAACCTGACGAAAGCGCGCGAATTGGCCTGAGCCAAAGGCAAGGCTATCAATTTCTGGGCTAAGACTTCCCATTCTTTGTCCGTAAAAACGAAAAGGCAGTGATCCAACCCCCTCGTGACGATTGCGCCGGAAGAAATCTGAGCCCGAAATTTGGCCGGCACAGCGAGTCTTCCTTTAGTGTCGATGGTGTGACTGAATTCTCCTATAAACATTGATTTTGGCACTTATCCACAAAAACCGGCTGTTTTGGGGTAGTTATCCACACAGTTATCCACAATTCCCCACTTGTCTGTAAGTTTATTCTCCAATTTCCCACAAGTCAAAAAGGCCACGAATAGGCCAAAAAAAATCTCTATTCACAAGGAAAAAATCAGTCCTTAATCATAAATTTGTTGGCTTATCAACAGATTTACTAAAAAAGTTGTCCGTTCGATGAGCGTCGTTCTCACTATGGATTTTCTACGTTATACACTGCCTTAATTTGTCCGGCCGTAAGTACCGCTTTGTACACAAATACAGAGTAGATTTTACCGCCGTTTAAATACCCGCTGCCATCATTCCTAGCGCCGATTGTTATTCGATCATCATTAGCGGAAGTCGGTGTAGTTCCGTGGCCAACCAGGTTGCCGTTCACATAGTAAGCATAACCCGCCGAACCATAAGTAAAGGCATAAAAATACCAAGTGTTTGCGCTAAATCCATACGATGCAGAAACCCAAGTCCCTCCTCCACCTTGTACAACATAAGAAGCCGGTGCACCACAGCTTAAATCCGCATCCGGCCTTCCTGAAATCCAGCCGCCAACGATTCCCTGCGGACACGGCGATCCTGGTGATGGGCTTGTAAACCACAATAGAATCGTACCTTGGTTAGTCATGCCATTAGTAGAATTAGCACTAACAACATAATCTCCTGTTCCGTCAAACGATAAACATGACCCTCCGTTAAGGCAGCCTGAGGTGGTCCATTGAGGGCCGAATGGGGTGTCGGTCGAGGAAGCGTCGGTCAACACTCCCTCATTCCCCCACCCTGACTTATCGTATGCCGTAGTCCCTGATCCTTCGTTCAGGGGCCAGTATCCCACAAGTCCGTGCAGGAAGGGGGTAAGGGTAAGGTTGGTGCCTACCTCATAGGTAGTGGGATCGACTCCTCCGTCTGTGGAAGCATAGGACTGGTACTTGTCGGATTCGAAGTAGGAA
>JAMCXR010000008.1 GCA_023474185.1 Patescibacteria group bacterium
GTGAAATCCGTTGATATCATGCGGAACACCGAAGGCGAAGGCAGCAAACTGGCGCATTCTTGACCCTGAGGCACGAAAGCGTGGGGAGCAAAAAGGATTAGATACCCTTGTAGTCCACGCCCTAAACCATGTTGACTAGCCGTTTTGAGTATCGACCCTCGGAGCGGCGCAGCTAACGCGTTAAGTCAACCGCCTGGGAAGTACGGCCGCAAGGCTAAAACTCAAAGGAATAGACGGGGACTCGCACAAGCGGAGGAGCATGAGGTTTAATTCGATGGTAAACGAGGAACCTTACCAGGGCTTGAAATGTTAGCGGAAATCCACCAGAAACGGAGGATGTCTCTCAAGGACCGCTAGCACAGGTGTTGCACGGTTGTCGTCAGCTCGTGTCGTGAGATGTTCCCTTCAGTGGGGTAACGAGCGCAACCCTCATCCCGCGTTACAAGTGTCACGGGAGACCGCCCAGCTCCAGTTTTACGAAAAGCGTTTTATGGCGCCGAGTAGTATTGCATAACTTTTTCTTTCGGTATCGAAAGAAAAATAGTTGTAAAACTGGAGCTGGGAGGAAGCGAGGATGACGTCAAATCAGCGTGACCTTCTGATGCCCTGGGCCACACTCATGCTGCAATGGCCGATACAAAGGGTCGCCAAACCGTAAGGTGGAGCTAATCCCAAAAAGTCGGCCTCAGTTCGGATTGCGGGCTGCAACTCGCCCGTATGAAGTTGGATTCGCTAGTAATCGTGGATCAGCAGGCCACGGTGAATACGTTCTCGAGTCTTGTACTCACCGCCCGTCAAGTCAAGGGAGCCGGGAGAGCCTAAAATGCGTCATGCGCATCAGGGCTAGCTCGGTGACATGGGCTAAGTCGTAACAAGGCACGTGTAGCGGAAGCTGTGCGTGGAACAATTAAACTTTTAAGAATCGATCCTGCCTGCTCGCTTAAGGCGAGCTGCGCGGGGCTGGGTTTTAATCGAGGAGCCCGAAGTCTCGATTCCCATCGCGCTTTGAGCATGATGGGCCAATGCTTTTACACAAGCCGCAAGGCTTTGGCGTAGGCAAGACTGGAACAACTAAAAGTTTTCTACACACTTCATTGACCAGCTTCCTTAAGGGGTGTTATGCTGGTGTTGTATAAAATAAATGCCTACCAAGAAAGTACTGCTAGTAGAAGACGATCCTTTTCTTTCCCAGCTCCTTATGACCAGGATGCAACGGGCGGGATTAGAAGTCGGCAGGGTGGCCGACGGAGAGGAAGCAATAAATTTTTTGAAGTCCAATAAGCCGGATTTAATTTTGCTGGACCTTATTTTGCCGAAGAAGTCCGGATTCCAGGTCTTAGAGGAGATGCGATCCGACCCGTTGATTCAGGAATCCCCGGTTATCATCATTTCCAATCTTTCGCAGGAATCGGATGTGGCGAGGGGAAAGGAATTGGGGGCCATAGAGTATTACGTCAAAGCCAGGACCTCGATTGACGATCTCGTAGCCAGAATTGCCACGCTGCTAGCCGACAGTATCGCCAAGTCCGGTTAGTTGACTTATCAACACCCCTTTGTTTGCTTTAGGAAATTAAGCGGGGTAAAATACTTAACAAAGTTGTTAATAAAAAGGTCAAATTTAAACATGCCAAGCAAAAAAGGATTTACGCTTATCGAGCTGTTGATAGTTATCGCTATCATCGGTATTTTAGCGGCGGTCGTTGTGCTTGTTCTGAACCCGGCCCAATTGCTAGCTCAAGCTAGGGATTCTCGTCGTGTACAGGATTTGGATAACTTGAACACCGCCATCGGTACCTGGTTGGCAGACGTGTCTACCAGCAGCTGGGCCGCTGTTTTGAACTGCACATCCGGTACGGCCTGGCCAGCGAGCGGAACTTGCACGACGGTTACGTCGAGGGCGGTGGATAGCACGGGATGGGTCCCGATTAACTTTAATGCTATGTCCACTGGCGCGCCGATTTCCGTCTTGCCGCTGGACCCGAGCAACGGCAGTACGAGCTGCAGTAGCGGCACTACGCCAAACGTTTGTATGTACGGCTGGCACTCCTCGGCAACCACCGGGCAATACAAGTTGATTGCCAACATGGAGAGCAGCAAGTATCAGCTGAACCAAGCGGCCAACGACGGCGGCACGATTTCAGGATGGTACGAGGTTGGCAGTAACCTCACCGGTCTCTAAGCTGAAGCAGAGAGATATTGTAACTCCCCGGTTATTAACCGGGGAGTTTTAGATTATAATTATAAGACATATGCGAACCTCGGAACTTAAAACGCCACGACTCGGTAAATAAATCGCGTTTTTGCGGTTAGATCTTAATTTTGAAATACAAGGCGTAATCTTATGCTCAACGAACCCATAGATATTTTCGTGCTGACCAGAGGACACTTTCTTGCTCTCTTAGCCGCGGTTTTCGCTGTGGCGTTCGCCTGCCAAATTCTTTTCCGCTTAAGGAAAATAAAAACCGCCAGAGTATTTCGGTTGCTTTTTTGGATAAGCGCGGCCTTTCCTTTCCTTTACTATGTTTATTTGACTTACGCCCAATATCTCGAGTGGAAGGGAGAAAGCGGACCGGGAAGATTTCTGGTTCCTCCTTACCTCGGCATCGGGTACGTCATCCGCTACCACTTTATCGGATTTTACATGTACTATTTGGTTTCGCTCTTTGTTGCCTTATTTTTCCTCTTAGCTGCCGTCAGGCTTAACAAAAAATTCGGCGAACGCTTTTTCGAAAGCGAAGAGCCCTACCTCGGAGCTTTGGCCATTAATTTAACAGGAACGCCGGGATTCGCCATTTATCTGATTGTTCTCTTTGCGTTCCAGCTTTTGATGACTATTGGCCGGTGGGTGGTCTTTCGCAGGAACGAGCGGGTGCCCTTTTATTATTTGTGGCTGCCTGCCGGCTTGTTTGCTATACTTCTTATGCGCGTATTACATTTGTTTTACTTCGCTTAAGGAGAAAATCTAACAACTTATTCAAGATGCTTCGCGTTCCGGAAGAAAAAATAAAGGAATTGGTCCTCGGCGAAGGGTTTGTCAGTCCGGAGGATTTTGATTCTTTGAGCGAGGAAGCGAAACGTCTTGGTCAGAGCATGGAGGATGTGCTGATCTCCCGCAACATCATCACCAAAGACTATCTCAATTCTTTCCTGTCAAAGTACTTTAACATTCCGCTGGCTGGACTGACCACCGAAAAAATAAACCGCGACGTCTTGAAATTATTGCCGGAAAACGTGGCCAGGGAAAAACGGGTAGTCCTTTTTAACCGCGAGGCGGATGGAACGCTGGACGCAGCTCTCGAGGATCCGAGTGATTTGGTTTCCTTGGAGTTTCTGCACAGTTACCTGAAGACCGGGGTCCGACCGTTTTTGGCCACTGCCGATGATTTGAATAAGGGATTTTCGCTCTACGGAAGCGCTGCCGCCGAAAATTACATAAAGCTGATTGAAGAAAACGTCAGAGCTTCGCTTCTGAGCCGCGCCAAGGGCGAGGAGGCGGCCGGAGAAGTTCCGATAGTGGCTATCGTCGATAACATTATTTCCTACTCTCTGTCTTTGCGCGCTTCCGACATTCATTTGGAAGTTATGGAGGCGGACGTCTTGGTGCGGTACCGCATTGACGGCATTTTGCACGAGATGTTCAAAATACCAAAAGAAGTGTACCCGGCGATGGTCGCTCGCATCAAACTTCTGGGCAGTCTCAAAATCGACGAACACTATAAACCGCAGGACGGCCGCTTCCGCTACAAAATCGGTGAGGATGTGGTTGACGTCAGAATCTCAATTATTCCTACTTTTTACGGAGAGAAAATAGAGATGAGGCTTCTTTCGGCGGCCACCAGACCTCTTTCTTTCGCCGAGCTTGGGATGATGGAGGACACCGTTAAAGCGCTGACCGAAAACATTCAGCGCAGCTACGGCATGGTCCTAGTTTGCGGGCCTACCGGTTCCGGTAAAACTACCACTCTTTATTCGGTGATCAACGTTTTAAACCACCCCGAGGTCAACATCGTGACTATCGAAGACCCGATCGAGTACAACATGAAGTACGTGAATCAGATACAAGTCAACCCGGCGGCGGGAATCACTTTCGCCGACGGCTTACGTTCGATATTGCGGCAGGATCCAAACATCATTATGGTCGGTGAAATGCGCGACCAGGAAACCACAAGCATCGGCGTCCAGTCGGCCCTGACCGGCCACTTGGTTTTAAGTTCTTTGCACACTAACGACGCTCCAACCGCAGTGCCGAGATTGATGGACATGGACATTGAGCCTTATTTGGTTGCCGCCGTCTTGAACGTGGTTTTGGCGCAACGCCTAGTTAGAAAAATCCATTTGGGTTGTATTGAATCCTACGAGCCGAGCACCCAAGAAGTAATGGCCATCCAGAGCCAGATTAAAGAAGCGGGTTTGGATCCCGCGAAGTATCCTTTTCCGCAACGACTTTATCGTGGCAAAGGATGCGCTGCCGACGGCTACACGGGATATTCCGGTCGGGTTGGAATTTTCGAGATCTTGAACGTTTCGGAAAAAATACGCGAATACATAGTCAATTCCGATTTTTCCTTGGATGGCTTACGGGCCTTGGCCGAGTCCGAGGGAATGATTTCCATGTTTCAAGACGGATTACGCAAGGCGGAACTGGGTGTGACGACCATTGACGAAGTATTGCGGGTGATAGGAGAATAAAAAAGGCTTTTAATCAAAAAATTATGCGCTTTCATTACACCGCATCCGACCCGAACGGTCGTCTGGTTGAAGGATACGTGGAGTCGCAAACCCCGACTGAGGTTTTGGATTGGATGGCTAATCAGGGATGGAAGCCAGTTTCGTTAAAGGCCATCCAGGAAACAGGAACCCGTAAAATACTGGGCGCTCTCGGCCGTCGGGGAAGTATTAATATAGCCGATCAGGTTTTTTTGACGAAATACCTGGCCTTGATGCTTAAAGTCGGCACGGATCTCTTCAAGGCCATCGACATCTTAGCTGAAGATTTCGACAAACCGGCAGTCAAGTCTTTTTTAATCGAAGTTCGTGAGACGTTAAGCAAGGGGCAGCCGTTTTATTCGGCTTTTTCGCGTTACCCCAACTATTTTTCCCCGGTTTTCATCAATATGGTTAAAGCTGGGGAAAGTTCCGGAAATTTGGAAAAGGTTTTTGACGATTTAAGCACCGATTTGGAAAAGCAGCAGGAGATAAGAGACAAAATAAAGGCGGCTTTGATTTATCCGATTATCTTGGTCATTATGGCTACGGCCATACTTTTGGTTCTCGTCACTTTTATCTTGCCCAGAATAGCCCAGACTTTCCTTACTTCCGGAATTCAGCCGCCGGTATTCACCCGCATCGTTTTCGACGTCGGTTTATTCGTCGGGAACAACATTGCCATACTTCTGCCCAGCGCCGGTGTCATTATCGCGGCCATTTGGCTTTTTCTGCGAACTAGCGGTGGCAAAAAGTTTCTCAACCAGACACTGTCGCGGCTGCCGGTCATTAAGGATGTTTTAGCCAAGATTGCCCTGCAACGGTTTGCCGCTACCTTTTCTTCGCTTTTAAAATCGGGGCTGCCTATCCTTGACGCTTTACAAATTACCGCCGGTGCATCTGGATCGCTGGAAATGGAGACGGCTCTCAACAGGATAGCCCAGGAAGGCGTGGCGAAAGGGCTGACTATCGGAGAAGCTTTCCGTCGGGAGAGCGTCTTTCCGCGGGTGGTGGTCAATCTTTTGACCATTTCCGAAAGGGCCGGGCATATGGAAAATATATTGCAGACTCTTTCCGATTTTTATGCCACCGAGATAGATTCGTCGATAAAAATACTGATGTCTTTTCTGGAGCCGGCTTTATTGCTCATTATGGGTTTGGTGGTCGGAGGCATTGCTCTGTCGATCATCGTTCCTATTTATCAGCTGACGGCGTCATATTCGTAATACCAACATCGGAAATGAAACCTAATTCTGGATTTACTTTAATAGAGCTCATCATAGTGATGGCGCTCATTGCCATCATAGCCACCGTCACTTTTCCCAACTTTTTCCCGACCAAATTCAAATATGCTTTGAGCAAAGACGCCGAGGGCATGGTTTACAACATCCGCAACGCCATGGCTAATTCCCAATCCCAACTTTACGGCTATCGCTGGGGAATACATATCGGCGGCAATGCGTCGACTTCGTATTATTTTTACCAGTTATGGTATGGGACTTCGACGTTTGCCTACGGCATACCTTATTCCTACGAGAGTCTGGATTCCCAAATTACCGTCGCCGGCCTACCGCTAGGATCCTCGCGGGACATCTGCTTTGCGGCCGTGAGCGGTTTGCCGGTGGACTGTTCGAGCGGAGCCAACACTTCGACTACCATTACTTTAAGCACACCAATCAATTTACAACAGACTATAACCGTCAACTCTAACGGCAGCGTAAGTTATTAGGGATCGGTTTTGATTAGTGTCGGAAAAATTATCAACTGTTCTCGCCAACTTCGTTGGTTTATAATTGTGTTAATGGGGAAAAAGTCGAAGAGCGGTCAATCCTTGGTCGAGGTACTGATAGCCACCGCGATGGGAGCTGTCATCATCGGTGCGGTTGTCGCCTCAATCATCCTTTCGATGCGGAGTAACGCCCAAGGCCGAACTACCAGCACAGCCGCCTCACTTGCCAGCGGCCTGTTGGACAACGTTCAGTCTTTGTCCGACGGCGATTGGCAGGCGATTTACGGCTTGTCCGTCAAGGGCGCGACTTCCACTTATTATTTGGTGACGACTGGGACCCCGCCCACAATTTCAGTGGCTAGCGGGACGGAGTCGGTGGTAATCAACAACGTGGGTTTTACTAGGTCTTTTTCTGTGCAAGATGTTTATCGGACGAGTTGTGGAACGGGCAGCATAACTACTAGTTCTCCGACTAATTGTTCCGGTGGAAGCGGTGTGCTGGAAGATCCTTCCACCCAGCTCGTTATTGCCACGGTTTCCTGGATTAACGTCGGCGGAGCGACCAGCAGCATTTCTGTCTCGTCTTATATTACGCATTCGAAAGATAGGGTGACGCAGTACAGCAATTGGAGCGGATCGTCCGGAGTGTCTGGTCCGTTGACTTCTCCGTCTTCGGATTACGCGACGTCGAGCAATGTTATGGCCACCAGCGGCGGCGCTCTACAGCTGCAATCTTATTAAAGTGGAATATAATAAAAAATAACTATGCCAACCGTAAAAAAAATAGAGATTGTTTTTGCCGTTTTTCTTGCAATTGGCGCCGCTTTGTCTTTTCTGCCTCAAAAAGCTTTGGCTTCGACCAACATCGACGCTGCCAACCATTGGGCCTGGAACGACAACGTCGGCTGGCTCGATTTTTATTCCACGGGAAACGTCAATGTGGCTGGCACTGGATTAAGCGGGTACGCCAGTTCGTCCTTGGACTACATTGCGCTGGACTGCAATACTTCGCCTAACGGCAATATTTGCGGGACCAGCAATTTTCAAGTGACCAACGACGGCAGCGGCAATCTGGCTGGCTGGGCCTGGAACGACAACGTCGGCTGGATAAGTTTCTGCGGAAATTCAAGCGGCGGCTCAATTTGGAACGGCTCGACCTGGGTTTGTCCGTCTTCGCCGACTTACGAAGCAACTATCGATTCGGCCGGAAATTTTCAAGGCTGGGCCTGGAACGACAACGTCGGCTGGATAAGTTTCAATTGCGACAACACCAACAGCTGTGGCACCGTCAATTACTTAGTGACTACGGTTTGGTCGCCCGCGGTTTCCGGATGGTTGCAGTCTTCGACTTTCGATACCGGCTCGTCCGGCACCACTTACAATTCCATTATGTGGAACGGCACTTTGCCGACCGGAGACAGCGTCAAGTTTCAATTGGCTACGGCCAGTTCCTCGAGCGCCAATTGGGGAGCGGCTTGCGCCAGCAATGCTTGCAACAGCTCCGTTTGCGA
Source organism: Patescibacteria group bacterium (assembly GCA_023474185.1). Taxonomy (GTDB): domain Bacteria; phylum Patescibacteriota; class Minisyncoccia; order UBA6257; family Colwellbacteraceae; genus JACWAO01. The sequence continues at coordinate 7,945 of JAMCXR010000008.1, forward strand.
CGGAGCGTTTGTCGGACCTGATGGAACCTCCAACTCCTACTATACCCCTTCGGGGCCGGGGATTCCGGTTCCGATTACCGCTTGTTACGCTAACGGCAAGCGCTATTTCCGTTACATTGTTTATTTGGGAAAAGGAGCGAACGTTACCAGTACGCCGGTAGTGAACAACGTGGTGGTCAATTGGAGTCCTTAAACCCAGCTATTAGCTAACGATGCTTGATCGTAAGGATTTTTGGAAACAAGAAACGGGAAGCGGTCTCCGGAGGAAGTGCGGCCAAGCCAGTCTCCCCGTAGTTTTATTGATTTCCGGCGTGCTCATCATCATAGCGGTGGTCGGGGCTGTGATTGCGGTGGCTCTCAATAACACGGTTTTAAATGCCAGGATGTCGGCCAAAGCCTTGTCGGCTGCAGAAACCGGCGCCAATGATGCCGTTACTTTGATTCAAAGAGGATGCATCCTTTCTAACACCTGCCCTTCCAGTTATACTATAACCATTGATTCCCAAACTTCGGCCCAGGTGACTATCGCTAACAACAGCGGCATTGTCACCGTTAATTCTATAGGTAGCGCCGCTGGTCGGGAAAGCAAAATTCAGGCAGTGCTTGGTGTCGATTCAACCACCGGTTTAGTTAACGTTCGTTCTTTCGGCGAAGTTCCTCTTTAGGCACGGACAATGGACAAATTAAAAAAATTTTTTAGGAAAATAGAAAACTTTCTTGTGCCATCCCCCGCGGTTGGCGGTTTGGTTATAGAGGATTTCGCTTTGCGTTATTTGGAGCTTGTCCCGTCGCCACGGGGCTGGCAGCCGAAAAAAGAAGCGATTTTGCGCCTGCCCGGCGGCATTGTCGAGCAAGGAAGGGTCAAAGACCGAAATAACCTGGTTGCCGCTCTTTGGGAGCTGCGCCGGCAAATCAGCGCTGGCCAGGAGGTGCTAAATGTGGTTCTTTCCTTGTCCTCGACAAGCATCTATGTCCAAGCCTTCGACGTGCCGGCATTTGCCAGAGACGGCTTGAGCGAGGCGGCAAATCTAAACTTACGCATGATTTCCCCGATCGATTTCGACCAGGCTTATTCCAGCTGGCAAAGGATAGAAAACGGCATTGGCGGAAACGGACGAGTCAAGTTTCTGGGGGCTTTCGTGCAGAAAACGATAATCGATGAAATGGCAGACGTTTTGAGCCAAGCGAACTTTGGAATAGCCACGGTGGAATTTTCCAGCTTGAGCTTGACGCGTTGCCTGCGTCAGAGCGGATTATTGAGTTTGAGCGAGCCTCAAATAATCATCAGCGCCACGAGCAGCGGAGCCAATATGATGATTACCGAGAATGGCAGCCTGTATTTCAATTACTTCTTTCCTTGGCCGCTGAGCGACGGCGTCCTGATTTTGGATAATGTCATTCAAGAGATAGGCGTCGGACTTCAGCAAATGATTAACTTCTACGCCGGACGCAGCACGACTCGAATTCAGAGCGTCTTCTTGATTACCAGTCAAATGGGGGAAGACATCGTCCAGGAAATAAACAAAGCCCACCCCGAGCTGACTGTTCGGTTGGTTCCGAGCGCGAAAGCAAACTCCTTGCTGGGCGCGGCGGAGCGGGGATTGGTTCGGAAAGAGGAAGATCGGGAAATCGATTTGAGTGGTCCTAGCGGATTCGAGCTTTTCCGCGAACATCGGATACTTCAGTTTGCTATTGCCTGGCGAAATATTTTGATTTCCGTCACCGGATTTATACTACTCCTTTTCATCGGGTCGGTGTTGTTCTTGAATCAGCTGTCTGCCGGGACTGTGGCCAACACCTTTGCCAATCCGGCCGATGTTGCTTCAGCCCTTTCGAATTTACAATCCCAAGCAGCTAGCTTTAATAACCTAGTTGCCGCCAATAAGGAAGCTAGAAGCTCGGTTCATCAATATTCGCCATTGCTTGCGAAAATCAGCGTTTTAGCCAACTCGCTTTCCATTCAGTTGCAAAGAGTGTCTTTCGACGGCTTGGGTCAGGCCGGAGTGATATCCGGAACGGCTCCCAGCCAGGCCAGCACCCTTTCTTTTCGGGACGGATTGACCGCAACGGGCAATATGACAGCGATTAACTTGCCGTTTTCCAGCATAGTTCCAATTAGCGGCAGCCAGGTTTCCTTTACCGTGAACTTCGTGCTGAATAGTCTGAATTAGCCGGCTAATGACTTTCCGTTTCTTGGAAGGCTTCTCGGATGGAAGTTTTTAAAACCGCCATGTCCGCTTTTCTCATCTTTTTTAAAACAATGCTGCCTGCTTTGGCTTTGGATGACGAACTGCGGATGCCCAGACGCAAACGGCAAAATTCGTCGGTCCCCATCTTTTCGATTACGGATTTTACCCCGTTGTGCCCGGCGCTGCCGCGGCCGCAGGAAATTTTATACCGCCCCAGCACGATGTCGGAATCGTCGTGCATAATCAAAACGTCCGCAGCCTCCTTTTTAAAAAAACTTAAGGCTTCTTTGACCGCCAGGCCGGACTCGTTCATGTAGGTCAGGGACTTGACAATGATTAAACATCCGACTTTAGCATACTCGAAATTGCCGTGCTTCTTGAAACTGGATTCTTTGGCCAAGAAATCGGCGGCCGCCAAGCCAGCGTTGTGGTAAGTATCGCGGAATTCCTCCCCCGGGTTGCCTAAGCCGATTGCTATTTTCCAACGCATTGCATTCAGATTAGCCACGGACGCTTTTTAATGCAAGGCGAGCGCCGTTTGAGCACTTGCTCGACCAGGAGTATTATACTAGAATCGTCTGCAGCAAGGTTCTGGTAGAGATCGGCAACTTCGATTAAGTCAAAAATTGCAACAAATAAGTGAAAAAATATTTATTAGACGCTTGGGAAATATTGGAGACGATTATCGTAGCGGTCGCCGCCATTTTCTTGATTTATACTTATGTAGCTCAACCGTTCGTCGTTGACGGGAGCAGCATGCAACCCAACTTTCAAAATGGCGATTACCTCTTGGTCGATGAAATAACGTACAGGTTTGAAAAGCCGGAACGGGGACAAGTGATAGTGTTCCATAATCCACAGGACACCAAAGAGTTCTATATAAAAAGAATAGTCGGTTTACCGGGGGATACCGTCAAAGTGGATAACGGCCAGGTAATAGTGGACGGGCAACCAATTAACCAAAGCTATCTGCCTTCCGGCACCCAGACGCCCGGCAACGAGACGGTTTTGCTCGGCAAAGACCAGTATTTTGTCGTAGGCGATAACAGGTTGATTAGCTATGATTCGCGGAGCTGGGGACCGCTAAACGGCAGCTTGATTGTCGGCGTAGTGCGACTGCGCTTTTGGCCGCTTAACGAGCTGCACATTTTTACTTATCCTTATGCCACGGGATAATATGAAAAAGAAAACCGCCAAAACGGCGGCCAGTCCTTCCTTCCAGACTCCTAAAGGAATGAAGGACGTGCTGCCGGAAGACTGGCCCGCTTTGGAGCGGGTGGCAAGCGTTGCGAGGAGTGTGGCCGAGTATTACAATTTCCTGCGCATTGACACGCCGATTATGGAGCAGGCCGACCTTTTCAGCCGTGGAGTTGGTTTGGGGACAGACATAGTCGAGAAGGAAATGTACACCCTGGCCACCAAAGGAGGGGACAAGCTGGCTTTGCGGCCTGAATATACCGCTCCGATGATGCGCAGCTATATCCAGCACGGAATGAGCCACTTACCGCAGCCGCGGCGCCTGTGGTACACCGGACCGGTTTTCCGCCACGAGAACCCGCAGTTGATGCGCTACCGGCAGTTCTCCCAGTTCGGCTTGGAAGTGTTGGGCAGTGCCGATCCCGTGTTCGACGCGGAGGTGATTATCGCTTTTTACCGGCTGCTGGAAGAATTGAAGATTAAAGGCGTCAGCATCGAAGTCAATAGCATCGGCTGCAAAAATTGTCAGCCAGCTTATAAAAGGAAACTGGCGGATTACTACCGCAAACAAAACGTATGCGAGGACTGCAAAGCCAGGATAGAAACCAACCCGTTACGGTTATTCGATTGCAAAAACCCGGAATGCCAGCCGCTAAAACAGTCAGCTCCGGTCATTCTCGACAACCTTTGTTCAAGCTGCCGCAGTCACTTCCGGCAGGTTTTGGAGTACTTGGACGAAGTAAAAATCCCTTACGTTTTAAACCCTCGGCTAGTCAGAGGACTGGATTACTATAACCGGACGGTTTTTGAAACTTTCGTTGAGGGAGAAACCGCAGCCTTGGCCTCCGGAGGCCGGTATGATTATTTGGCCGAGATGATCGGCGGCCGTTCCACGCCAGCGGTAGGTGGAGCCGCGGGTATCGAGCGCATAGCGGAGGTGATGAAAGCTAAAGGAGTGGTTCCCGCTTCTAAAACTAAAGGCAAAGTGTTCTTAATCCACGTCGGTGAAATGTCCAAGAAAAAAAGCCTGTCGTTGGCTGAAGAATTTCATCGGGCCGGCGTTCCGGTGGTGAACGAGCTGAGCAAGGAATCTTTGTCGTCGCAAATGGAATTGGCGGCCAAGAATAATTCTCCTCTGGTTTTGATTTTCGGCCAAAAGGAAAGTTACGAGGACAGTATTATCATTCGGGATATGGAAAGCGGCGTTCAAGAAGTCGTGCCTTTGAGCAAAGTTGTGGAAGAAGTTAAGAAAAGGTTGCGATGAACGACTGCCTCTTTTGCAAAATAGCCGGAAAGGAAATCTTTGCAGAAATCATTTACGAAAGCGACGCCGCCCTGGCTTTTTTGGATATCCACCCTCTCACGGCGGGACACGCGGTGGTGGTTCCCAAAGGGCATTACGAAAATATCGTGAAGCTGCCGGACGAATTGGTAAAGCCGCTGTTTTTGGCGGTCAAAAAGGTGACGGCGCTATTAAATGAGTCTTTGGCGCCGAGAGGTTTTACAATCGGAATCAACCATGGTAAAGTTAGTGGTCAGACGATAGATCATCTTCATATCCACGTCATTCCGCGGTATGAAGGAGACGGAGGAAAGTCCATCCATTCCGTAGTCCATTTTCCTTCCAGGGAAACGGTTCAGGAGATCAGGTCGAGAATATTAAGTCAAAACGCAGACAACCAAAAATAAGTCATGCCGGCAATAATCGTGAGGAGAAAAGAAGGGGAGCAGGCTTCGAGCTTGGTTTATCGTTTCACCAAAAAAGTGAAACAAAGCGGCGTGCTCTTGGAAGCCAAAAAAAGGAGGTTTTCCGACAGACAGCCGAACAGGAACAAGCGGAAGCTGTCGGCGATCCATAAAAGCCGTAAGGCGGAAGAAGCTAGGGAAACAAGGTCTTAGTTTCTGCCTTTCCAATGCTGGAGAAGGAGAAGGAAGCCAAGCTTTTTATCGGGAATGTAATTAAATTGCTGGGGTGCGGTCCGGCCGCGGCCGATGTTTTTTTTGTGAGCGGTCCGGAAATCCGGCGCTTGAATCGCCTTTACCGCGGGCGAGACAAAATAACCAACGTTTTGTCTTTCGAAGCCCCCAAGAATTTTCCCCGCCCTGAAGTCAAGGGTAAGGCTAAATATCTCGGGGAAATCTACCTCAATCCCGGCTATATCAAAAAACACGGGGAAAGTCAGAAAGCCCTCCTGACCCACGGATTGCTGCACCTCTTGGGCTTTGACCACGAAACGGAAAATGATAGAATCAAAATGCAAAAGTTGGAGAATAAAATATCTTCCGCTTTAGGTTATTAATAAGACATGGCACGCCCACCGATTTTAGGATTAGACGTTGGTTCGAACACCGTAAGAGCGGTGGTTGCTGAACCGACAACGCGTGGCCAAATGGTTGTCAAGCAGGTTATCAGTCGGCGTTCTCGCGGGCTAAGGCGAGGAGTGGTGGTGGAAACCAACGAGGTGGCGGACACCTTGCGGGAAGTGTTCACTGAGGTGGCCAAAGTATCCAAGCCGGCCTTGAGAAATATCTACCTGGGGGTGAATGGTGCGGATGTCAGGACCCAGTCGTCCCGGGGAATAATAGCCGTTTCCCGGGCTAATTCGGAAATATACCAAGACGACATCGATCGGGTGATCCAGGCTTCCGGCGCCGTCAATTCTTCGTCCAACCGCGTTACCCTGCACACCCTGACCAAGGAGTTCGTGGTCGACGGAATTAACGGGGTGAATAATCCGTTAGGGATGGTCGGAGCTAGGCTGGAAGTGGTGAGTTATCTGGTTGAAGCTTTTGAGCCGGCCGTGAAAAGTTTGATGCATTGCGTGGAATTGAACCGGGGCAGCGTTTCGGCTCTCATCCTTAACCCGTTGGCCGCGGCGCAAGCTGTTTTAAACAAAAGCCAGAAGGAACTGGGGGTTGTCTTAGCGGATATCGGCTACAATACGACCGGCTTGGCGGTTTATGAAGAAGACAAACTTTTGCATACCAAGGTTTTGGGAGTTGGCGCCGGTCACATCACCAGCGACCTGGCGGTGGCTTTGAAGGTGCCGGTGGAAGCCGCTGAAAAAATAAAGATTGACCACGGTTTTGCTCTGGCGAGCGGCGTTCAGGCCAAAGAAACCATCGATTTAAGCCAAGTCGACCAAACGCTTAAAGGAAACCCTTCCAGGAGGTTTGTAGCCGAGGTCATCGAATCCCGCCTCGCGGAAATTTGTGAATTAATCAATGATGAATTAAAATCTATCGGTAAAGAAGGGCATTTGCCGGGGGGCGCGGTCCTGGTCGGAGGAGGAGCCAAAATGCCCGGGATAGTCGAGCTGTTTAGAAACGATTTAAAACTGTCCACCAAAGTTGGATATGCCGGAGCGGAAAAGTTCGGAACCATTTCCCCTAATATCGCCGATGTCCTGGAAAATCCGGAGTACGCCACTGTGCTGGGGTTGGCTTTTTGGGACCGCGAACTGAACAAGGACAGCGTTAGTCAAATCAAAAGCGGACTAGTCAGCCGGATAGTAAAAATTTTCTTGCCATAGAAATGCCAGAAAAGAAAAAGAGCAAAAAACCCGCAGCCGCGGTTAAAAAAATCAGCGCCAAAAACAAAAAAGGCGTAAAGAATAAAGGCCTCGAAGAGGCGTCGGAGGAGGCTGTTGCAGCTAAACCTTTAAAAAAGCGATCGGCCGGAGCGCTTAAATCCTTCGTCAACATCAAAGTGGTCGGCGTCGGCGGCGCCGGAGGAAACGCCTTGACCAGAATGGCCGACGACTTCGTGCGCGGAGTCGATTTGATTGCAATTAACACTGATTTGCAGGATTTGGAAGCTTGCCAAGCTAGGCGTAAATTGCACATTGGAGAGATGATCACCAAAGGCCGCGGAGCGGGGATGAATCCCGAATTGGGGCGGCAGTCGGCTGAGGAAAATCGCGAAGAAGTGAGCGAATTATTAAAGGATGCGGAT
>JAMCXR010000021.1 GCA_023474185.1 Patescibacteria group bacterium
TTCCTACTTCGAATCCGACAAGTACCAGTCCTATGCTTCCACAGACGGAGGAGTCGATCCCACTACCTATGAGGTAGGCACCAACCTTACCCTTACCCCCTTCCTGCACGGACTTGTGGGATACTGGCCCTTATCTTCAATTAATGGGTCGGGGATTAATGCGACAAGTACCGATTTATCTGGTTGGAACAGTTACGGGACCATAGAGGACGCCACTACTACGGAGTCTGTATACGGACCGACAACTACCTCTACTAATTGCATGTCAAACCGCAGTACCTGCCTACATTTCGACGAAATAGGAGATTCGGTGGGCACGAACAATAATTACGGCGGGTTAACGTCCTTTAGCGTTTCGTTGTGGGTAAATACATCCGATTCGCAATCAGAAGCAACTTTTTGGGAAGCTCCGACTATGTTTGGCAAAGGGAGTAGTGGTCCTTCCTCTGGAGATTTTGGAATAATGAGCAGCGGGGGATATGCCGGATTCTGGACTGGATTGCACAGCGGAGGGGACGATTATCTTACCTCCAGTGTCAAAATTAACGATTCTATTTGGCACAACGTAACGGTGGTTAATAACGGAACGTCAGCCACGATGTATATAGATAGTGTATCGGCCGGCTCGTTATTAACTGGTCTCGGTTTGGATAATTTAGAACCGTTCTCAATCGGCGCAAGATACGACGAAGGCGAGAGTGCGTGCTATTACGACGCAACCCAATGCTTCTACGGGGGAATCATTAGCGGTGTGAGATTTTACAAAACAGTTCTTACCCAGGGACAGGTACAGGCTATTTATAATTCGGAAAAACCATGACGGATTTCTTGGTCAACTTCACAACTCTCTCCTTTTGCCCTAGATTTATCTTATGCATCCCTTTTCCAAGATAGAAAAAAAGTGGCTGAAGCGCTGGGAGAAAAGCCGAGTTTACGAGCCGGACCGGCGCAAAGCCAAAAAACCATTCTATAACCTGATGATGTTCCCGTACCCCTCGGCCGAGGGATTGCACGTCGGGAACGCTTACGCTTTCGTCGGCAGCGACGTTTACGGTCGGTTCAAGCGGCTGCAGGGTTATGACGTCTTTGAACCGATCGGCCTGGACGGTTTCGGCATTCATTCGGAAAACTACGCCATCAAGAAAGGCGTGCATCCGATGAAGCAGGCCAAAATTTCCGAGAAAAATTTTTACCGTCAGCTGCAGATGATCGGCAACGGTTTTGCCTGGAACGAGAGACTCGAGACTTACGACCCGGAATATTACAAGTGGACGCAGTGGCTTTTCGTGCAGATGTGGAAGCACGGTTTAGCCTATCGCAAAAAACAGTCGGTCAACTGGTGCCCGTCCTGCAAAACCGTTTTGGCGGACGAGCAGGTAATCGCCGGCAAATGTGAACGGTGCGGCACGCCGGTGGTAAGGAAAGAACTCGAGCAGTGGTTTTTTAAGATTACCAAATATGCCGACAAACTCCTCAAGGACTTGGACGGGATCGATTGGTCGGAGAAAGTCAAAACCGCCCAGCGCAACTGGATAGGTAAATCAAGCGGCGCTCTGATTGCTTTTAAGATCCGCGGTCACCTGCAGACGGTGGAGGTTTTTACTACCAGGCCGGATACTATTTTCGGGGCGACATACCTGGTTCTGGCGCCGGAGCACGGAATTGTAGAAGCGCTCAAGGCCGATGCGGAAAACCTGAAAGAGATAGATAAATACATTATTACCGCGGCTAACAAATCAGAGGGCGAGCGCATTGCCGAAAAGAAAGCGAAGACGGGAGTCGAGCTTAAGGGAATCAAGGCCATCAATCCGGCTAACGGCCAGGAAATACCGGTGTATGCCGCGGATTACGTGGTTTCTTCCTATGGCACTGGAGCAATCATGGCCGTGCCGGCGCATGATGAGCGCGACTTTGAGTTCGCCAAAAAGTTTCATCTGCCGATCAAGCAGGTCGTGGCCAAAGAAAAAAGCGAAAAACCGGCGGTCTCTCCTGAAGCATACGGCGGCGAGGGATATTTGGTGAATTCGGGAAAATTTAACGGGTTGAAGTCGGAAGAGGCGAAAGGCGATATTGTCGATTATGTCGGCGGCAAGCGAGTCGACACTTACAAGTTGCGCGACTGGCTCATTTCCAGGCAAAGATATTGGGGTCCGCCAATCCCGATGGTTTACTGCGAGAGGTGCGCAGAGGAAAGGAGAGGAGAAAATAAAGAAATGCCCGGCTGGTATGCGGTTCCGGAAAAGGACTTGCCGGTCAAGCTGCCGATGGTTGAGGATTTCCGCCCGACTGGAACAGGACAATCCCCGCTAGCCGCTGTCAAATCGTTTTACGAAACGAAATGCCCTGGTTGCGGAGCCAAGGCCCGCCGCGAGACGGATGTCTCCGACACCTTCCTGGACTCCGCCTGGTATTATTTACGCTATCCGTCGGTCGGTTTGGAGAGCGGCAAAAAATTTCCTTGGGATAAAATAATTACCGCCAAGTGGCTGCCGGTTGATATGTATATCGGCGGGGCGGAGCACGCCGTTTTGCACCTGCTTTACACCAGGTTTGTGGCGATGGCGTTAAAGGACTGGAAGTTGATTGGCTTTGCTGAGCCGTTTAAGGTTTTCCGCGCACACGGACTGCTGCTGAAAGAAGGCGCAAAAATGTCCAAGTCGAAAGGAAACGTGGTCAATCCCGATGAGTACATCAGCAAGTACGGCACCGACGCCGTCAGAATGTATCTTATGTTTCTGGCTCCGCTGGAGCAGGGAGGGGACTGGTACGATTCAGGTATTATGGGCGTGGTCCGTTTTCTGGGGCGGGCTTGGGAGGTGGGACAGAAGAAACCCATTGGCCAGAAATCCGTTTCCCCTTGGATGCACGCCCACATCAAGAAAATCACGATGGATATTTCCGCACTTCATTACAATACGGCGATCTCCGAACTAATGGTCATCCTGAACCGCTTGGAAAAAGAGGGCGCCGGCCAAAAAGATTTCCAAAGTTTTTTGATAATGCTTTCGCCTTTCGCTCCGTTCCTCGCTGAGGAATTGTGGGAAGCTCAAGGCGGAAAGTTTTCCGTCCACCGAACGGCCTGGCCCAAATTCAATCCGGATTTGGCCGAACCGGAAGAAATAGAGGTGATAGTCCAGGTTAACGGCAAGGTTCGCGGACGGATAAAAGCGAAAACCGGGCTTAGTAAGAGCGAAGCGCAAAAGCTGGCTTTGGAGCTGGAGGCGGTGAAAAAGCAGGTAAAAAGCGGAACGTTGAAGCAAGTGATCTATATCCAGGATAAGGTGGTAAATATCGTGCTCTAGGAATTTTTTCGCTGTCAAAAAGCTAGATATTGACAGAATAAGAATTTTATGCTTTAATTTGCATGCAATAACCAGGCTGGTTTGAAGCCGGCCGGAGCGCTTTTATTTATTATGAATCAAAGAACAGCCACGACGAAAACTGTCGGAATGATTGCCGCAATCCTTCTGGGACTGGGTTTGCTCCATTATGTTTTTACCAATTTTTCCCAATCGGTCAGCCTTTTGGGTTCCGGCTTGACCGCTTTCGTTTCCGCTTTTAACGGACATAACTCTTTTTCTTTGCCGACGCTCGCTGATTTTACGGGCATTTCCGGCAACGGCGGTTCCAGATCCGCGGTTGCGCGATCCGGTGGACAAACCGCCACTTCATCGGCAGTTAACGGCGTCCATACGGTTTCAATCGTCAAAATTCCCGGCCAGGTATCCAATCTCAACGCGGTTGCCGGCGTTAATCAAGTCAGCTTGAACTGGTCCGAACCCAGCCAGGGCGCCGGACCCATTACTTACTACCTTGTTTACAGGGGAACTTACGCGGGCGGAGAAAGCTTTGCTGAGGCTATTCATTCCACTAGCTGGACGGATACCGATGTCTCTCCGGGGTACACTTATTATTATAAAGTGCTGGCGGTAAACGCTTACGGCAACGGCCCCTACTCCAACGAAGTTTCGGCCGCTCCCTACCAATCGCTTTCTTACGTGGCTCCGGCTTCGAGTTTACTGGCATCTTCCGGATACGGACAGATTACTTTAACTTGGTCTGCTCCGACTTCCCTCAACAATCCTGTTTCTTACTACAATGTTTATCGCAGCGTTAATAACAGCACCGGTTTTTCTTATTACGCTCAGACTGCCGGCAACAATTACGTGGACGATTACGTGAACAGCGGCAATGTCTATTATTATTACGTCACTGCGGTAAGCAACGGCGGTTCAGAGTCGCAAAAATCCAACACTGCTTCGGCCACCCCTTTGAGCACCGCGCCTTCCGCCGTCAGCGGCCTTTCCGCCTCGGCTTCGGGCAATACAGTTATTCTCAACTGGTCTTACGGCGGCAGCATTCCTGCTTCCTACTTCAATGTTTACCGCGGAACAAATAACAGCGACGTTTCGTTCTACGCCTCGACTACCGGCAATTCCACCAGTTTCACCGACAGCGGCGTTTCCTCGGGCAACACGTACTACTACGAAGTCAGCGCGGTCAATTCTTCGGGAGCAGAGGGTGCCTTGTCGAACGAAACGAATATCAGCATCCAAAGCCAGAGTCAGGAGCCGCTGATCACTCAGGTAACCAATTTGTCGGTATCGCAGCAGTCGGGCGGAGTGTCTCTTTCCTGGTCGTACAGCGGCGGAGCGGCAAGCTACTTCAACATTTACCGGAGCGCGTCCGACGGTAGCATGGTGTTTTATGCTTCTACACAAGGCACTTATTACTTGGACGACGCCGTCACCAGCGGAAATACTTACGCGTATCAAGTTTCGGCGGTTAACGCCTACGATGTCGAAGGGCCGCTTTCCGGGGCAGCCAGCATTACCTACAACTCCTCGCCTTCGTATGAGCCGTATTCGGCTAATCAATCTGTCAGCCTTTCGGTGAGCGAGGTAAGCGGCGGAATAGAATTGAGCTGGTCGTATTCCGGTCCGGCGGCCAGCTCCTTTAACATTTATCGGGGAGTCAATCAAATAGGAACGGCCTACGTTACGAGCGCCGGCGGGACGTCATTCCTTGATACCGGTGTTTATCCCGGCAATATCTATTACTACCAGATTTCTCCGGTTAACGCTTCTACCGGTTTGCAGGGATCCTTGTCCAACGAAGTAAGCTTGTCATACTAAAAGCAGGCTCGGACGTAAAAGGGAAGGCATTTGAGCCTTCCCTTTTTGGTCGCTTGGTCGCGGTCCCCAAACCAAAAACGTTACAAACCTTAGGAACGGCCGGACAGTATTCCGGCGGCTTTTCCCATTAGGGCTTTGTATATGTCTGTGGGGAAATAGACCTTGGCATCACGGGCACCAGAGAGGGAAACCCTCGCCGTTTCTATTATTTTATTTTTATTGTTTTTCGCCAGAGTAATGCGTTTGTCCCCCCAAGTCAGTTCAACTTCATACACGGCCCCGCTGCGCTTGTCTCTCGACACCTCAGTGACCTCGATGCCGTTGCGGTCGATCATCCGCTTCACCTCCGAAGAGCAAAGTAAAACAAATATTTGATAACACCGCGGGGGCGGGAGAGTCAATACCGGCGGCAATAAGGCTATTGTTTGAAAGTTTGCGTTTTCCAGACCCGCTCGAATTGTTTTATCCTTCGCTTGATGTAGAAAATATTGGGATTGGCCGCTGGCCGCCCCTTTTTAATGAGCGCGATGGCTTCGGCGGAGGAATGCCCCAGAGCAATTAAAATCGCGGCAGCCATTAAAGCCGAGCGGTGCCGGCCGCGGCGGCAATGGACGAAGACCTGGCTATTGTTTTTAATAAGCTCGACAGCGTCTTGTGTTCCCCGAAGAAGATATTTCATCGATATTTGGAAAAAAGGCGCGTCTATCGCTCGGAAGTTTTCCGTCGGGATGCTTGTATTCCTCCTGCGGTCCGGAAAAATGCGCGTATTGATGATAAGCTGCACGCCGCGCTCTTCAAGCTCGCGGTAGGCCGCGCTTGTCGGTTGCGAGCCCATCAGTAAATTCGGAATTATGGTTGAAATGTCCGCCTTTTTGGCCATAAAGTTTTTAAATAAAAACCCCGTCCGGACTATCGAGAAGACACGACTTGGACGGGGGACCGGGTCGGGTTTGGGATGATCCGGATGCCGCCAAACTAAAAGCGCAAACATCCTTTTCTTGTTCCCCCAAAGCCCTAACCGGGGAGGAGGCGCGCCTGGGTTAAATTCGGAAATTTTGGAACGGGAGGCCCCAGGCGCGTCATGTTTAACTCTTTTGAGTGCAACGCTCCTCGCATACTATTGGACTTGTGTTTGCTTGTCAATCGGGAATCGGTGACATTTCACAAAATCTAAAGATAGCTCCTATCACGTGTTTTAAAAAAACCAGGAAGTTCCCTAAGCAAACGCAATGACTCTTTATTAATATGTGAAAAGTTTTTGTGCACTCGGCTTAGATATAATCTTATGCCCCGCGGTGGGGGTGAGATTCGAACTCACGATACCCTTTCGGATATAGCAGTTTTCAAGACTGCCGCCATCGTCCACTCGGCCACCCCACCAGTACCGGCATCATATCTTTATTTTTTTCAAAAATAAAGTAAAATACCAGGGGTCAGAGTGTATTCATTGACGGGCCTATAGTATAGCGGTAGAACACCTCCATGGCATGGAGGGGGTCGGGGTTCGACTCCCCGTAGGTCCACCACTTCGCTCTCCGGCTATTGCCTCGGAGCTTCGCAGTGCAAACGCCACGCCATTGTTTCATGAATTTTTCATCGTGGCAGGCCATACTAATAATATGAGGATTTTAATAGTTGAGGACAACAAAAAACTGGCCGAGGTGGTGAAACACGGCCTGGAAAAAGAAGGGTTCGCAGTAGATTATCTTTTGGACGGAGAGAGCGGCGAAAAGCGGATGTTAATCAACCACCGGGACTACGACCTGTTGATTTTGGACATCATGCTTCCCAAGAAGGATGGCATAGCGGTCTGCAAATCGCTGCGCGATAAAGGGATCACCACCCCGATTCTGATGCTTACCGCCAAAGTGACGGTGGATGATAAGGTGGCCGGATTGGATATCGGAGCGGATGATTACCTGACCAAGCCTTTTTCTTTCAAAGAGCTGGTGGCGAGAATCAGAGCGCTTTTGCGGCGGCCGGCTGAGTCTTTGTCGGAGGAACTTGTGGTCGGCGACTTGCTTTTGAACACGGTGACGCGCGATGTCATACGCGGAGGCAAGAAGATACCTTTGACGTTGAAGGAATACATGGTATTGGAGTACCTGATGCGCCACCAAAATCAGGCTATCACCAGAGAACAGTTGTACGATCACGCCTGGGACTTTGCCGCTGTGCCTTTCAGCAATACAATAGACGTGCATTTGAAGAACCTGCGGAGGAAAATAGACAATGGACACAAGGAAAAATTATTGGAAACGATTAGAGGAGTTGGTTACCGGCTTAGGTCGTAATCGTTTTTCGCTGGCGCGAATCAAGCTTACGGCCTTTTACTCGTTGATACTGGCGGTCATCATGACCGCCTTGAGCGTTGCGGTTTACCGCTCGACGCTCATTAACGTCGCTTTGGATTTGCGCAGTGAATTCCTGGATCCGGTTTTGGCGCACGCCGCTTTGGTAAAGTTCAGCAGCGACTTGGAGACCGACATCATCATCATTGATGCGGCTTTTATCGCCTTGATGACCACTTTGAGTTATGTCTTCGCCGGCGAGATTTTGCGCCCTCTGCGCGAATCCATCGAGGAACAAAAAAGATTCACCGCCGACGTGGCCCACGAATTACGGACCCCTTTGGCTGTGATGCGCGCCGATTTGGAAATAGCCGAAGCCTCCGAGTCTTTGGACAGGAAGGAAACGGAAAGGCTCATTAAAAGCAACTTGGAGGAAGTGGAGCAGCTGACCGAACTGGCTGGTTCGCTGCTCATCCTTTTAAAGGAGGATAACGCTGGCTCGAACGACATGAAGAAAGTCGACCTTTATTCTTTAACGGGGAAAGCGGTTGGTCAGCTGCGCGTGTTAGCCGAAGCCCGTGGCTTGTCGATGGAGATGGCGGAGGGAACGCCGGTATTCACGGTCGGCCACCCGGACTCACTGAATATAATGATTCGCAATTTGATCAAAAACGCCATCCAGTACACGCCGGAAGGCGGCGCGGTGACGGTTTCTGTTGGCGAGGAAAATAAAAAAGCGGTTCTGAGAGTCCGGGATACCGGCATCGGCATCGGCGAAGCTGACCTGCCGCATGTTTTCGACAGGTTTTACAAAGCGGACAAGTCCAGGACGCAGTCCGAGGGAGGCGCGGGACTCGGTTTATCGATTGTCGACCGCATAGTCCGCAACCATAATGGCCAGATAAAAATAGAAAGTGTTTTGGGAAAAGGAACTGAAGCCGCTGTCTCTTTATCGTTGGCTTAGGGGCGTTGGATTTCGAATTTAACAGGGTTCACAGCCGTTTCATCTTGGGGCGCTATCGTTGTAATCAGCCTCCATTGGTCGATGGGGCCAGCGCGCTAATTCTAATTGGAAATACAAATGCCAAAACGCAAACCCAAGAAGAAATAATCAACGAACAATAGAATACGACGACTTGTGTTATTACAGGCTAATATTTAGCCTCTCCTGACACGCTTTTCTACCTAAGCGCGTCGAGCCTCACCGAGGCGATGGCCGCGGACGGCTGCTAAGGCAGCCTTCTCTCCCGCGGCCTTTTGTTTTGGCCGGCATTTCCCTAAAATACAGGGTAACGGGCCAGTAGTTCAGTGGCAGAACGCCTCATTTGCAATGAGGAGGTCAGGGGTCCGATTCCCCTCTGGTCCACCGTTTCGCTCCGAAGCTTCGCGGCGAGCATAACCGCAGGGAAGCACACAACCGTTCTATTGACGATTAACAGTTTTAATGTCATTATTTTTTTGAGCTACTGTCGCTCAGCAGTGAACCTTTAAGTTGCTCTATCGAAAATCGGATCGAAAGAGGAGAGTGAGTGATGGAAACGACGGATGCCGAACATGCATGGATTCCGAAGGTTCCAAGGGGGCTGATCCTGGAGTTTGTCAAACGGATCAAGCCGGTCGTACGCATGTGTCGCGACCCCCTTTCCGGTGAACTGAAACTGACCTGGGGTGAGGCGGCGCTGTACTACATCGCTCCGGTCGACCCGTTCAATCGGGCTTACACGTGGGATCCAAAACCCACCAGCTTGGCTGACGGGCTGGAACCGGTATGCGACATCCAGACGTACCACTCCTACGGCTATTATGGAATTTTTAAACCATCGGTAGCCGAAGTCCTAGCCCAAATTCCTCCGGAGTTGAGAAATGCGGTGCGCGCTTTTGAGATTATCAGCCGTCCGATGACGGTTGGGGATCTCAACCGTAATCAAGCAGCCTTGAGCGCCGGCTACCATGTTGCCGTCACACGTCTCTACCGCCGGTAATGGCGCGATACCCGATTCGGTCCCCTTGTTCCCTTATAGCCCCCGGCAGAATGCAAGCCTGTCCGGGGCTCTTTTTTTTTGAAAATTTTGTCGATTTGCTTCCGGGCGGCTTGGGGTATAATTAAGGCGTGAAGGGGAACACGGTAATCGTCATCGCCTTGGCTGTCGTGGTTATGGCCTTGATTTCCGTTTTTATTTACTACTCGTTTTTAAACACCAAAGAAGCTACGCTTAACACCGCGCTGAACATAGTGACATCCAGTGCACCGGCCTTCGATCAAAGTTTGTCTGACGGGACTATAACTATTTCCTATCCCTCGTCAGAGTTTAGTCTGGCCGCCACCCAGGAGCAGCTTTTGCTTCTCTCTTACATTCCTCCCTGCGACCAAGGATTCGATTACTGCCTTTACTACAGCACCTCGACCTATAAGGGGACTAATTTCGAGAGCGCCGGCATCGGAATCCTTAACCTCAACAAAACGATGCCTTCGGCCGGCAGTTGTCTGAACGCGCCGCCGGAAGGATACACTGGTCTTCACCCTGTCGCAACCACCTCGACCCCGAACTATTCGGTAAGCATGTTCAGCCCGCTTGGCAACGCCGCTATGGGCCATTACGCGAGCGATGTCGTCTACCGTCTGGAATACAAAGGTAAATGCTATCAGTTCGATGCGCGCATCGGCGAAACTCAGTTCGCCAACTATCCGCCCGGAGCTATAAAACTTTTCACTGCTAACGATTACAGCACGGTTAAGTCCGAGCTTTTGGATATTCTAGGCACACTTACCCTGCCGGGTGGCGAGAAGGTAATACTTCCGTAATTTTGGGTTGGCAGTCTCGTTGAAACTCCGGTTTTTTTACGCTAAACTCTTAGCGCTTGGAGGGTTCGCATAGTGGTCTAGTGCGCCGCACTCGAAATGCGGTTGGGGAGAAATCCCCTCACAGGTTCAAATCCTGTACCCTCCGCCAGTTAAAAATTCATTCATCGGTTCGGAAAACCTAGCTCTTCCGCGGCCCCTGGTTTTTACCGAGGGCCTTTTAATTTATGGTAAAGCCCGTAAATATTTGCGCCCAAAAACAGGAAGTAATACTATTAGACCAACAAACTTTTTTAAACGCCATGGATTTCCAACCGACTGTGCCCGAACAAGCTGCGACTTCTGCCCCGGTTTCTGTTAAACCCGGTAAGCCCAGCTGGGGCCGAGCGGCGCTCGGCCAGTTTTCGACTCCGGACAGGGTCGCTTTTATCTACAAGGTTTACGGCTGGATGTGTTTTGGGCTAATGATAAGCGCGCTGGTTTCTTTCTTGGTTATGAGCACGCCTTCCATCGCCCAGGCGATTTTTGGAAACATAATGATTTTTTATGGCCTCCTGATACTGGAATTGATCGCCGTGTTTTCTCTCGCCGCCATGGTGCATAAGATATCAAGCGTCGCTTCCGCAATCATTTTTGTTTTATACTCCGCGTTGAACGGACTGACCCTTTCGATAATATTTTTCGCGTACCAGCTGGGTTCCATCGAGGAGATTTTCTTCCTGGCCGCCGGTATTTTCGGGGCGATGAGTTTGTATGGGTTTTTCACCAAAAGAGACCTGACAACCGTAGGTCGTCTCGCCATCATGGCTCTATTCGGGTTGGTGGTCGCGATGATCGTCAATCTTTTTATAATGAACGACGTATATATGTTCATACTCGCCTGCATCGGCACAGTGGTCTTTGTAATACTGACTGCCTACGACACGCAGAAGCTAAAGTGGCTGTATGAGTTAGGCCGGACGGAGGGAAGCGACGGAGAAAAGAAAGAGGCGATTAACGGAGCGCTGACCCTGTATCTAGACTTCATCAACCTTTTCGTGGATTTACTATTAGTTTTTGGCAAAAGAAAATAGAGAATTTAGGCCATTCGCTTTCCATCTCTGCTCGCTAAAGTGATGGGCCGCGAACACGCGTAACAAAAGCTTTAACTGATTATCAAATTATATTATAATCAATATGTTTTAGAGATGACAGTAAAGACATGAACACAGATACCTCTATAAAGAAGAGAAGCTTAGGACAATTTTTTACTAGAAACGATTTTTGGATAAAAGAACATATTCTTAACTTTATCAGAACATCCGGCACAACTATTGCTTATGATCCATTCGCTGGCAGTGGTGATCTACTAAAGGTTGCACGGGAGATGGGTTTTGAAAAATACGAAGGGCTTGATGTAGACAGTTCGTTAGGATGGGGTTTTAACGATAGTTTACTCAATGTCCCTAAAATTAGCGGTTCGATCATTATTACAAACCCGCCGTATTTGACTAACTATAGTGCTAAACGTAGAGGGATTTATTCTGCCGTAGAAAAATACTTCAGCACGTGTGATTACGATGATCTATATCAACTTGCAATTGAAAAGTGTTTACAAAACGATTTTGGAATCATTATTGTCCCCGAAACTTTTATAAACTCTGGATTCCCAAAAAACAGGTTAGTGAGCATTACTATTATAGAAGATCAATTGTTTTTAGATACCGAAAACCCTGTATGCGTGATTTGTTTTGATAACAAGATAAAACCATATGGTAAAATAAAAGTTTACAAGGGCAATGAGTTTATCGGATACCTTGATTATTTTGAGAAATTACGCAGGATTCCAAGAAGAAACAGATATATAAAGTTTAATTCTCTGGAAGGTCAAATAGCTCTGAGAGCAGTTGATACTACTAATCCTTATAAACCAATATTATTTATGAAGCCGAGCGAGATTGATTACGATCTTAGAGGGATTAAGCATAGTTCGAGATTAATAACCCTGATAGAGATCGGAGCCGATTTTGATTTAATAGATAAGATTATCGAATATAGCAATAATCTACTTTTTGATTTTAGAAAAAAAACACGTGATGTTTTATTGTCTCCGTTTAAGGGTAATAAAAAAAATGGAGAAAGAAGAAGAAGGTTGGATTATATGACCGCCAGGGCAATTTTGGAAGATGCTTATGATTTGGCTAGCAACAGTGCAAAAACAAACCTGCTTTAAAAATGATAAATAACATCGAGTTGTTTGAGTTATCCTTAAGACACCGAGAGCCGGTAATAGATCCGTTTTATGTAAAAAACGGAAATATTATTATTTCCAGTAATCCAAAGCAACACACTGACATTATGGATAAAAACATTGAGCTGATAGAAGCAATTTCAGCTTATAGGTTTGCAGACAAAAGAGGTGATGTTAAAGCTGCTGGCGAAGTGCTTAAAACAATATTGAAACTTATTAAGTTCAGAAACATAAACTATTCAGAATTCGTCTCTTTTTGGCCAGTGGTTGACGTTTCTTTTAGTGTTTTCCAAAAATTAGACAGTAAGCAGCAATTGTATTTTATAAAAGAGATTGTCGATAAGTATATAAAATTAAGACATCTTTTATATTCATCGTATGGATATACACCAGTAACATTGCAAGTGGGCAAAGACGCTAAAGCTCATAAGGAAAGTGGAACCCTCGGAATTAACAAGGTATCGACCATCTTAAATGGTGTTGGATATAAACAAGCTAATCACGGATCCTCTATAGATTTTTTGTCTGGTGAAGATAAAAAATATATTGAATCTGATAAAGGGGGTAAAAAACTATTTAAAGATTTATTAAAGGAATGCTCTATAGAATTTCTATGGAGCAAGAGTAAAGAGCAAAAGATGCCAGACTTCCTGGTGCGCAATAAAAAAGACATATTCATATTAGAGCACAAGCACATGAAAGAAAGCGGCGGTGGACAGGACAAACAAATGAATGAAGTGATATCATTTATAGGCTTCACAGATAAAAACCCTAAAGTGCATTATGTTTCTTTTGTAGATGGGATATATTTCAACTTGCTTGCTAGTAATACGTTGAAAAAAGGGAAAACATTAACCCAGCTCGAAAAAATTAAAGATAACCTTAATAAGAATAAAAAGAATTATTTCGTTAATACATTTGGATTTAAAGAGCTAATTTGAGGTTTATAGCTTCTCGATTATATCGATCTTAATTGCACTGCTAAAATCTTCTGATGAAGAAAGACAGGTTGCTAAAATCCACTAAACGCTGGTCGGGCCGAGTGACTAAAGAAAGCAACGCCTTGGACCTCGAGGAGGGCGTGTTCACCAAAAATAATCCGGAGGAGATCGCTGAATCTCTTAAGCGTTCCGCCGAAGAAAGCGAGCGGCGCAAAGGGACGCCTTTTATGTCCGCTATGTCGATGCTCAACTTCTACATCAACCGCGCCGGGAAAAATTTGTCCGCCAAGCGAAAAAAGATATTGGAGCAGGCGAAGGTCAAATTAAGAAACTTGTTCGGCAGAAAATAAAACCTTACAATCCAGCTGTATCAAATGGCTGAATTCAAGGTTCTGAAAAAAGACAAAAATACCCGCGCCAGGGCGGGAATTTTAAAGACCGCGCACGGCATTGTTCATACGCCGGCTTTTGTTCCGGTGGCGACCAAAGGAGGATTGCGCGGGATCGGCTTTGAAGAGGCTCATAAGTTCGGCGGCGAGATTTTCATGATTAACACCTTCCACTTTTACGTGGACGGGAAATACAAGCTGGTCAAGAAATTCGGCGGCCTGCACAAGTTTATGAACATCGATTATCCGCTTATGACCGACAGCGGCGGATTCCAGGTTTTCAGCCTGGGGTTCGGACTAGAGCACGGCGTCGGCAAGATTTCCAACATGTTCCCCGGGGAAAACAAGCCCGGCCAGCATCCGAACGACAATCCGTCCCTTAAAAAGAAGAATTTGGTGAAGATAACCGAGGAAGGCGCGGAGTTCAAGTACTACAAAAACGGCAAGAAGCTTTTTTTGGACGCGGAAACTTCGATTAAAACGCAAAAACAGCTCGGCGCGGACATTGTTTTCGCCTTCGACGAGTGCACCTCGCCCTTGTCCGATTACGAATATACGAAGATGTCGGTTGACAGAACCCATCGCTGGGCGGTGAGAAGCCTGAAAGAATTCGAGAAGGGACCCAAAACCGGCCAGGGACTCATGGGAATAATCCAGGGCGGGGAGTTCAGGGATTTGAGGGAAAAAGCGGTGGAGTTCATTTCTTCGCTGCCGTTTTTCGGTTTCGGCATCGGCGGCCCCTTGGGCCAGTCCAAGAAAGACATGCATAAAATCCTCGACTGGACCTTGCCCATACTTCCGGAGAACAAGCCGAAGCATTTACTGGGAATAGGGGACGTGGACGATATTTTTAACGGCGTGGAGCGAGGGATAGACACTTTCGACTGCGTCAATCCGACGAGGCTCGCGCGGCACGGAACCGCGCTGACCCAGGGCGGCAGGATAAACTTGAAATCCGGACGCTATGTGAACAGCAAAGAGCCGATAGACAAAAAGTGCCATTGTCGCGTTTGCCAAAATCATTCGCGCGCCTACATTTCGAGCCTCCTGAGGGAATGGGAGATTTACGGAGTTATGCTCCTTGTCGAGCATAACCTCTTTTATATGCTCAATCTGATGGAGGAGATACGGCAGGCGATTAAAGACGGAAAGTTTAAGGAGTTGAAGAGAAAACACATAAAAAACCCGTAGGTATGGTAGAATAGAGTCGATGATCCACGATTTCGCTTCGAAAAAATGCGTGGCCTGCGAGGGCGGCGTGCCGCCGATTCCCGCGGATCAAGCAAGGGAATATTTGAAGGAAACTACCGGCTGGGGGTTGGCGGAAGACGAGAAAAAGATAAGGCGCGAATTTAAATTTAAGGGTTTCAAAGAAGCGATGGTGTTTGTAAACAAGGTGGCCGACATCGCTAATGAAGAGGATCACCACCCCGA
>JAMCXR010000016.1 GCA_023474185.1 Patescibacteria group bacterium
GAGCTGGAGGAGGAAATGAAAGAGGCTGCCAAGAAAACTGAATTCGAGAAAGCTGCCAAACTGCGAGGACAAATTTTTGCGTTGAGGCATATCCAAGATGTCGCGCTCATCTCCGAAAATAAAGTGGAAGAGGAAAGAGGGCCCCTCGATGCCGCTCAGGGCAAGAGGGTGGAGGGATATGATGTCTCGAACATTTCCGGCACCTCGGCGGTCGGGTCGATGGTCGTTTGGCAGAACGGCGAAATAAACAAGGAAGAATACAGACTTTTCAGGATTAGAACGATAAGGGGCTCAAACGATGTCGGCATGCTCAAAGAGGTTATAACACGGAGGTTGAACAACGTCTGGCCGCTGCCGAATCTAATAATGGTGGACGGAGGATTAACGCAGGTTAAAGCGGCGCGAAAAGCCATATCGGAGAAAGGGCTGGGAATACCGGTGGTTGGAATTGCCAAGGGTCCGGAGCGCAAAAGAAACGATTTTACCGGAAAGCCTCCTTCGTGGATAAAGGCGGAGGAACTCATAAAACTGCGGGACGAGGCTCACCGCTTTGCCGTCAGCTACCACCGCCGAGTGCGAGGCAGAAACATGAAGCCCGAGAATTAAAGCACTATGGCTAGGATTATCGCCCACCTGGATATGGATGCTTTTTTCGCGGCTATCGAGGAACGAGATCGGCCGGAACTTGCGGGCAGGCCGGTGGTTGTGGGCGCTGACCCCAGGGGCGGCCGGGGAAGAGGAGTCGTCTCGACCGCCAATTATACCGCCAGGGCTTACGGCATACACTCGGCACAGCCGATCGCGACAGCCTGGAGACTGAGCGAAGAAGCGGCTAAGGCCGGAAAGAAAAAAGCGGTTTTTTTGCCGGTCAGCATGGAAAAATATTCGCTGGTTTCCGCTGAGGTGATGAAAATAGTCAGAAACAAGGTGCAAATCGTCGAGCAAACTAGTGTCGATGAAGCCTACCTTGATTTGAGTTTCACAGGGAGTTTTGAGAACTCGGAGCGGGTAATGAGGGAAATTAAGGCCGAAATTAAGAAGAAAGAAAGATTAACCGCTTCGGTAGGCATAGGTCCCAACAAGCTTATCGCTAAGATAGCCTCTGATTTGGATAAACCGGACGGCTTGCGGGTGGTGCGCCCAAAAGAAGCGCAAGGCGTTCTGGATCCGCTCGCGGCGCGCGTTCTTCCCGGCGTAGGCCCTAAAAGCTCCGCAAGGCTGTCGGAATTGGGAGCGCAAACGATCGGCGATTTGCGCGACGTTGGTTTGCGGCGACTGACCGATCTTTTCGGAAAAGCTGGGTTGAACATGTACGAGATGTCCAGGGGCAGGGATGACTCGCCGGTAACGGAAGAACGCGAACCGAAATCGGTGGGAGAGCAGGAAACGTTTGACGAGGATACGCTCGATTCAGGATTCTTGACCGAACGGATGGAAAAAACGGCGGAAAGGGTTTATGAGCGTCTGAAACAACAGGGATTTACAAGGTTCAAGACGGTGGTTGTCACCGTCCGCTTCGCCAATTTCGTTACCCATACCCGCAGCAGAAGCTTAAAAGTTCCCGATTCCACGGTCGACGCTCTAAAATTCACCGCTCTTGCCCTTTTTCTTCCTTTTTTGGACAAAAGGGAAAACCCCCACAAAAACCTGATAAGATTAGTCGGAGTAAGGGTGGAGAATTTATCATAAAATATGAAAAACATTTTGGCGCTGTACAAACCGAAAGGGCCGACGTCCAGCAAGTTTATCCAAGAAATAAAGAAAAAATCCGGCGTTGCCAAAATAGGCCACGGCGGAACTCTGGATCCGTTGGCCAGCGGAGTGTTGGTGGTCGGCATTGACGCGGGGACGCGCTTGCTGAACTCCCCGGAATTCAAGGAAAAAGAGTATTTGGCCAAGATCAAGCTGGGAGCGTACAGCTCCACCGACGATGAGGAGGGCGAAAAAACACGCGTGGAAGTAAGTCGCCGACCGGGTGCCGATGAAGTTGAGAAAGCTGCGGAAAAGTTTGCTGGCGCGATCGAACAAGTTCCGCCGATTTGGAGTGCCGTTAAAGTAAGCGGCCGGGAAGCGTATAAGTTAGCCAGGCGCGGTAGGCGGGTCGAGCTGAAACCTAGAGCGGTAGAAATAAAGGAAATAGAAGTTATCAATTATTCTTGGCCGTTTCTTAGTTTGAGAGTCGTCACCGGTCCGGGAGTTTACGTCAGAACCCTGGCGCGCGATATAGGATGCGAATTGGGAACCGGCGGATATTTAGCGGATTTGGAAAGAATTCGCGTTGGCTATTTCAGAAAAGAAAACGCCATTTCCGCAACAGAAGCCGTCAGTAAGTTGAAGAAGAAAGAAGAAGATTGGTATACTGCTAGCGTGATGATTACCATCGATGAGTTTAAAAAAGCGCAAATAAAAATAGGTAAGGTGCTGGCGGCGGAAAAGGTTCCGGAGACGGATAAATTGTTGAAGCTCGTTTTCGATGTCGGCGAGTCGGAACCCAGGCAAATCCTAGCCGGTATCGCCGAGTATTTTCCGGAGCCAGCGGTTTTGATCGGTAGGGAAATGCCAGTGCTGCTGAACATTGAACCCAAAAAACTAAAAGGTCTTACCAGCTACGGTATGCTTATTGCCGCGGATGCTGACGGCCAGCCCATTCTTCTTCATCCGGAAAGGGGAGTTCCTCCCGGAAGCGAAGTTCGTTGATATGTAGTAGTATGGATTCCCTAACACGTAGCGGTTCCCCAACAACCTCCAAGGATTCCTTCACCCTCATCGAACTCCTCATAAGCATAGCCGTCATAGGAATCCTCGCCGCCGTAGTCGTCGTAGTATTGAATCCCGCCCAGCTCCTTGCAGAATCAAGGGAT
>JAMCXR010000020.1 GCA_023474185.1 Patescibacteria group bacterium
CTCACCGCCTTAGTGAACTGGCAGAGGCGCTTCGGCAGAGCCTCGTCGCTCCATCCGGACCACGGAATCACACTCAGCGCGACGCCATGCTCGAAATCGACGGATAGCCGGTAGCTGCGAATGGTGATTCTGATCCTGCCGCTCTTTGTTCTCCGGGCGAACACCGATGTTCCCGATTCCCGAAGCAGGAAAACCGCCTGCCGCTTATAGAACTCGGAGCTGTACCCCGAGACCTCCAAAAGTGGCTTGAGCGGCCGGCCGCTCGCTCCACAAACTATCGAAACCGTATCGCCTTTGGAGCCGCTGCCGCTCTCCGCTCCAAAAAGCCAGAGAGTCTGAACGAGAGAGTGACAGGAAAGAGAGCAGAACGGCTCCGGTACCACGTATGTACGCCGCCGGCCTCCGTCCTCGGTCCGAAACGTTTCGCGGTGAATAGGCAGCGCCAGGTTCATCCCGCGGGGATACTCGAACTGAATTCCGTTCCGTTTCCAAGCCTGGGCGACGAAACAGTTGTCGACACGATACGCCGGCATCAATCTACCATCCTCTAGCACGCGAACCTCCCTCTTCCGTTCTTCACGGAGTGTCGTCTTTTCCGGCCGACGACTGGCCAAGTATCTACCCTTGCGGGCAGCGTTTCGACGTCTTTCACCAATCCTAATTTCCTGCTAAAAACAGAACTTCATAAAGCAAGGCGGCGAAACGCTACCCACAACGACCCTCGTAATCGCTTAATTTCCAAAGAACAAAAACCAGAAGCCCGGCGGTTTCTTTTCGCCTGCAACGACTTGCCTCGGGTGTTATTGTATATGGTGTAGCATTGAAAAAATCGGGAGTCAAGAAAATCTAAGATTTGGGTCGGAAATGCGAATGACAACGCGCGCCGTTTGGCGCGCGTTGCGTTACCTTAGTGTCAGGGGTGGGTCTCGAACCCACGACCTAGGGGTTATGACTCCCTCGCTCTGCCAACTGAGCTACCCTGACAAGTCGCGTCATTAATATAAATTGAAGCTATTGGTTTTTTCAAGCTTTTAACTGCGCGGGCGACCGGATTCGAACCGGCGATCTCTTCCGTGACAGGGAAGCGCTTTAAGCCAACTAAGCTACGCCCGCTTGACGTGGGTAATTATAACGTATTGTCATCCGGAGGCAAGGCTGGATGATTCCATTCCAACTGGGTTATATAATCACTCCGCCGCCGATCATTTCTCCCCGCGAACTATAGAAAACAGCCGACTGGCCGGGAGCTACAAAGCTCTGCGGACGGTCGAAAACGACGGAAATTTTCCCACTGTCGTTTTTAATCGTTCCCGAACGCAAAAGCTGCCTGTAACGTGTCCGTATTTTAGCTCTAAAAGACTTTTTCTCCGCGTACTTCTCGTCTATGAAGTTCGTGTCGCGCAACAAGACCGTTTTGATTAAAGCGATCGGATCCTCGCCTTCTTCGACAACGGTCAGCTGGTTCGTCTCCGCGTTTTTGCGCGCCACGTAATAAGGTTTTTTTCCGGGCACCGCCAAGCCGTGCCTTTGGCCGACGGTGTAAAATTGCACTCCGCGATGTTCCCCTATTTTTTCCCCACCCGCATTTATTATCGCGCCACGTCGTTCGGGAACGTAAACGGACAAAAATTCTTCAAGCGTAACCGGACCCAGGAAGCATATCCCCTGAGAATCTCTCTTGGCCGCCGTCGGCAATCCGGCCGTGGCGGCAATTCGCCGCACCTGCGGTTTTATTAAACCGCCGATCGGAAACAAGGAGTGCCGAAGTTGGGAATCGGCGAGCGTCCACAGGAAATACGATTGGTCTTTGCTCTTATCCTTGGCCGCATATAATTTTCCGTTTTTCTTTATGACATAATGGCCGGTGGCCACGTAATCCGCTCCGAGTTCAAGCGCTTTTTTAAGGAACAATCCGAACTTTATTTCCTTGTTGCACATCACGTCTGGATTAGGAGTGAGCCCCGCTTTATATTCCCGAATCATATAATCGACAACCGCCAGTTTATACTCCGCCTCCATATTGAAAACGTAAAACGGAATGTTCAAAGCCGCCGCGACTCGGCGCGCATCTTCGGCTTCCTTCTCGTCGCATCCTCCTTGATTCCAGCAGCGCAAATGGATTCCTGCAACTTCATATCCCTGATTTTTAAGCAACAGCGCCGCAACCGACGAGTCCACTCCGCCGGACAGACCGACGAAAACTTTCTCTTTTGGACTCCGGCTATTAAGCTTTCTCAACTCTTTCGACATATTCCCCGGTCTGGGTATTAATGCGGATAACGTCATCTTGGTTGATAAAAAGAGGTACGTTGACTGAAGCCCCGCCTTCGATGATCGCGGTTTTGGTTCCGCCTTGCGCGGTATTGCCGCGGATGGACGGAGGAGCCTCAATCACTTTGTAATCCGCTTTGATTGGCAGTTCGACGTTTAAAATCTCCCCTTCTTCGCCGCTCATCAGCTTGATAGCCGTCACCTCCATGTTGGGCTTCAAGTAAACGACTGGTTCTCCGAGAGACTCTTCTTTAAACGAAAAACGGTGGCGCGGATTTCCGACCTCGTCGAACCAAACCTCTCCCCGGCTCTTGTACAAAAACCGGGACGGCATTTTTTCTATTTCGGCTTCGACAAATTCGTCGGCTGGTTTAAAGTTTTTTTCAAAAACTCTTCCGGTGCGCAAATTCCGGACCTTAGTCTGCACGTTGGATCCGCCCCGGCCGATGTGCTGGTGCAAAACCGACATTACGATATAAGGATCGCTATCAATCATTATTAAACTTCCGTTCTTTAAATCGTTGATGGTTAACATGGCTTTCTTAAAACTTGAAAATTAACTTGGTTTCGGAAACTCAAGATCAGAGATCCTTCGCTGACGCTCAGGATGAAACGACCGATGCTTCCCGCTCCGAATTCCAAGATTCGACCCACCGGTTGGCGGACTAGGATTCAAGGGATTGGTCTGGAGGTTTTCCTTCCTCCGGCTTTTCTTCCGCTCCCTCATCCGGGGGCAAAACTTCGGCCAGCGCTTCCCTTAGCTCGTCAAAATTGATTGGTTTTTTTGTCTTATCGCGTCGGGCCGGCGTCGGCTGCGGATTCTGCGCCAAAATACCCAAGGGCTGTTCCTCACGACGTTCCGCCCGCTCCTCGACAATCGCCTTGCCGGCCATCCACTCGGCACTGATTTTCTTGTCTACCATATCCTTGGATGTTCCGTAAAGTCGCCTGTTGTTTTCGATGATCGCCTGGGCGAATGATTTTTCCTGGGAAAAAAGCGGAGGTAAAGACTCGGCCGAAAAAGGGCGCGAGGCGACACCGTCTATCATCAGCTTCACATAAACATTGTGCTGTGGCAGGTTAACCAGGTCCGGCGCCATAAACTCCGGGGAAAATTCCCTTTCCAAGAACTCGGCATCAGCCGCCCCAACCCGGAAAATAACAAAGGTGCCGACGTTCCCCATAATAGCGTCTCTCACGCTTTCGTCCAGCTGGGCTATATACTGGTGAGCCAAAATAAGGCTAAGCCGGTATTTTCTGGCCTCGGAAAGAATGTTAACAAAAGACTCCGTTGAAAAATTTTGGAACTCGTCGATGTACAGGTAAAAATCTCTTCTTTCGCTCTCCGGGATGTCAACGCGACTCATGGCCGCGAGCTGCATTTTAGTGATCATTAGCGCCCCGAGAAGCGCTGAGTTGTCTTCTCCGATCTTCCCCTTGGAAAGATTCAAAATGAAAATTTTGCCCTCGTCCATCATCCGTCTGATGTCAAAAGTCGAATGCGGCTGGCCGATAATGCGTCGGATGAGCGGATTAGAAACGAACTGTCCGACTTTGTTCTGAATGGCCGCCGTGGCCTCCGACTCCAGCTTCTGAGTGTAACGGGCGAATTCGTCGGTCCAGAAACTTTTGACTACCGGGTCGGTCAAGTGGGCGACAACTTCGTTTCGGTAGTTTTTGTCTGATAAAAGACGCATGATTCCCAAAAGAGTCGAGCCGGGATACTCCAGCAGGGAAAGCAGAGAATTGTTCAGAATATATTCCATTCGAGCAGACCAGACATCCGGCCATATTTTCTTGAACACTCCCATAATGCTCGAGGCAATAATGTGGTAATGCTCGTTTCTAACTTTTTCCAAAGGATTGAAACCGAACGGAAAATCGGTGTCAGCCGGATTGAAATAGACCACGTCGTCCAACCGGTTTTCCGGAATGAGGTTCAGCAGTTTTTCGGCAAAATCTCCGTGAGGGTCGACGACGCCGACCCCGTGGCCGGCTACGATGTCGTTCACCACCATGTTTTCCAGCATCGTTGTTTTGCCGGCACCGGTCTTTCCTATCATATAAAAATGCCGCCGGCGATCGTCTTTTTTGACGCCAAATTTGACATCCCGGTTACGGAAGTTCGTCTTGGCAAAAATAGTCACCTCTTCGTCCATATGTTGGTATTCTATTCTAAAAAAGCGACTAAAGAAAGCCTGAACGAATGATCGGTTTCTAGCTCTCAATCGGCAAATTCATCGGCGGCGTTCCTTTTTTGGCCTCCAACTGGGTGAGGCGCGGAGCCTGAACGAAGGAAGCCGGCGGATGGTAAATCGTAGCCAGTTCTTCCACGTTCAAAACGGAATCCTGTAATTTCAGTTTCTGGCTGATCGGCAGTTTCGGTTCCCTTCTCCGGTAAGCCTCGAAAAGAAGCTTCTTCCTCTCAAGCAGCCTCCCTTGTTTAAACGTTTTCCCAACCTTGGTGGCGGAAGTCAAAGTCCCGTTTCCCGGCCGGAAAGCATTCAAGTCCTGGGTATTAAAAACCCGAAAAGCGCCGGAAAGAGCCGACAAGTTGGCCTTGTTGAATCCTTCCTTCTTGTCGATATAAAGCACCCGGACGATGGTTTCAAAACCGATTTTGCCTATCTTGTTGCCAATGGCTTTAGCGATGTTTTGCTCGTAAGGATTGAGGAATTTCATTGCTTGCTCGGCTTTCTTTTCCGCCGCATCTTTCCAAGTCGGATAAACGACCGGCGCCGCAATCAGATTTTTGATGAATTGAAACACGTTGCCGACGAAGTCCCCGTGCTTTTCTTCCTTTTTGGCCTGGCCGGCTATTTTGGCTATTTCCGACTCGCCTTTTTTCTTCCAATCGTCGCCCGACGCCTTAATGAGAGCCTGCACCCAAATTCTCTCCTCGCCCTTCAGGTTCGACATTGCTTCCATGAGGGTCGAAAGCGAATCCGTGCTTTTTTCTTCCTTGATCTCCTCAAACTCGCGGTAGGTTCTGATCGGATAAAAACTGTCCCTGGCCAGGATGTAATCCTGTCCGAATAAATCGTAGTTCTTGTTGGGTATGACTTCCGGCAAGTCTTTGGTGTAATCCTCGACCTGCTCTATTTCCACATCTGGGTATTGGGAGAAAAACGACGACTCGATCAAATTCCGGTATTTTGCCGGCGCAGTGACGTAAAACCTGACGCCGTTGCCGTCGCCGACCATCTCGCAGGAAAGCCAGTCCTCGATTTTTCCCTCTTTATATACTTCGATGGGTTTAATGCCGAAGCTGTAAGTGCCGTGCAGGCTTACGAAGACTTGCTCCATCGATTTCGCCGACTTGAAATTGGCGCTCGGCACGTGCACTTGGAGAGTAACCCACTTTATTCTATTGATGTAGCCGCGAATTTTCTTGTGGATAAACCAATCGTAAAACACGGCTCCGCCCAAAATCAGAAAAATTAAAAGAAACCCTAAATTGATGAAACCGATTACCGAATTTACTAAAGAGCTGATTACGTTGCTCATTTGGCTGACGGAATTATGGTATAAATTCCTCTCTTCACCAGTATGAATCGTTTGTCGCGTATCAGCTCGTTGTGGACGGTTGCTGCCGACCGGCGGCCCGGACCGATGGCGTTGACCTCTTTAGCGATTTCCTCGAAATGCATCGGGTGCCCGGCTTTGAGCAGAATAAGATAGGTTTTGTCGCGGACGGTTTTCGGGTTGACGTGTAGCCAATTGCCGCTGCCCAAATCGCCGTAGGGACCGACCATGAAGTTTTTGGAAACGGAAAGGTAATTGATAATCAGCGGTTCGGTCACCTTGAACTGGCTGGCAGCCGTTCCAAGGAAAGAATCAAAATCCAATTGCCGGTAAGAATGCAATTTTTGTATCAGTTTCAGGGCCAGTTTTTCGGCAGCAACGTCGTTGTGCCAATAGGCGCGGGAATGAACTGTTTCGCTGACTACGATTGGCCCGTCCAAAACTTCGGACAAGAAACGCAAACGGTTGCCGAAAATTTCCACTTTTTGGTTGGATCCCCAAACGCGCTTTAAGTCCCAAGCCAACAGATCGTCGCGGCGCAAGTTGCCGACGCCGTTCAAATAGCCGTGCAAGAGTTCGACAAGCAGTTTGGCCCGCTCGTTGTTTTCCAGCTCCTGACGCGACAACTCGATTGCCCGAGATTCTATCTGCCTGACGCGTTCGCGCGTCAAGTTTAAATCACCGCCTATTTCCTCCAGCGTGAAAATCTCTGGCTTTTTCAAGCCGTAGCGCTTGTTCAAAATATCCGTTGACCTGCCGTCTCTCCTGGCCAAAGCCAAAGCCGTCAACTCATCAATATTGGGTAATTCTCGAGCTATTGACATTTTCCTAAATATACATTATTCGGCTCTTTTAGTCAAATATCCGCTCTATTTTTTGCCAGTCTCCTTGTTGCTCAAAACCAGCAGGGGGCTAGCCACGAAAATCGATGAATAGGTTCCGGCTACGATGCCGATTAAAAGCGTCAGAGCGAAGAACTTCAAGCTGCCGGGACCCCAAAAATACAGCGCCAAAAGAACCAAAGCCAGGGAAAGCGAAGTGTTGATGGAACGATGCATCGTCTCGTTGACGCTTTCGTTGACTATTTCCGGCAAATCGATTTTCCCCTTGGCCTTGCCCAGGTTTTCCCTGGTCCGGTCGAAAACCACGATAGTATCGTGCACTGAAAATCCCATAATCACCAGAATGGCTATGATAAAGTTGGAATCGGCGGTCAATCCGAAAAAGTGGCCCAAAGCCGCGTACACTCCCGCGGGTATCACGACGTCATGCAACAAAGTCAAAAGGGTTATGAATCCGTACTTCCAAGAACTGACCGGCCGGGAAACGCGGCGGAAAGCGTAGGCCACAAACAAGGAAATGCCGGCCAACACTAGGATAACGGCAACGATTGCCCTTGATTCCAAGCTGGCCGAAACCGACGGGGAAAGGGACCAGAAATCCTCGCTCACCACGCCGCTCCCGAATTTTCCCTTCAAGGCGTCCAAATAAGAACTGCGCTCATCTTCGCTTATCTGCGGCAAAGTAATCGAGTAGCTCTTGGTGATTTGATCGTAAGCGACCACTGGATTTTTCGCTCCAGCTTGTTCCAAGGCGTTCTTCACTCCCAACGGCGTAGCGCTCGGGACACTGACGTCCCAGACTGTTCCTCCGGCGAAATCGACTCCCAGACGGAAGCGAAACACGGCAATGCTAACCAAACTCAAGACTATGAGCGCCAAAGCAATGATTAGAAATATTTTCCTGTGCCCGATAACGTTAATTTTCATGCTATTGCCTTAGAAATACTTTTAATATCGTTCTGGTGACGAAAATGGCCGAGAACATGCTGATTAAAACGCCTATACCCAACGTAAAGGCGAAGCCGCGGACAAATTCCGAAGTGAAAGCGTAAAGAATGAAGGAAGTGATAATTGTGCTGGTGTTGGAATCGCGGATCGACGGCCAAGCGCGTTTGAATCCTTCCTCGATAGCCATACCGCGCTGAAGTCCTTTTTTGATTTCCTCTTTGGTCCTTTCGAAAATAAGGATGTTGGCGTCGACGGCCATGCCGATGGACAAAATGAACCCGGCGATCCCGGATAAAGTCATCGTAAACATCGGCATCAGTTTAAAAACCGAGAGGGAAAAGACAATGTAAATAATCAAAGCCAGGTCGGCAAAGAGCCCGAACAAGCGGTAATAAAGAAGCATGAACAAAAGAACCAAGCCAGTCCCGATTAGTCCGGCTAGCAGGATGTTGCGCAAAGAATCGGCGGCGGCCGAAGCGCTGACGGTCTTTTGGTTAACCAAGGTGATTGGCGCGGACAAAGCTCCGGCGTTGAATCTCGAAACCAGCTCCTCGGCTACCGTTTGGGTGATGCCGTTGCCGGAAATCTGCGCTTGTCCGCCGCTTATTGCCTCATTGATGATAGGGCAGCTGCCGGCCGGATTGTTGGGGAAAACCAAGTTGCCGTCGACGAAGACGCAAAGTGGCTTGCTGACGTTTTGCGAAGTGAGATTTTGAAAAATAGTCGAACCTTGGGGATCCAGTTGAAAGTCCACCACCGGGCGGTTGAACTGGTCGAAATTCAGGGAAGCGCCCGTTATATAACGTCCGGTTATTCCGGTCTGAACGTAAGTGTAGGTGCTAGTGGCGGAAGTGGAGGTACTGTTGGTTTCTGCCAAGCGGAAGTCTAAAACCGGAGTGGCGCCGATTTGGTCGACGGCTTGTTTCAGATTTTGGATGCCGGGGAGTTCGACCAAAAGCTCGTATTGCCCGTTTTGACTGGCAATGCTGACGTTGGGTTCGGTGACGCCGTAAAGATTGATTCGTCTCTCGATAACGTTTTGCAGGCCACTCATTACCGAGTTGTAATCGCTGGGGCTAACTTGAGACAAATCCACCCTATAAACCAGCGTCGTTCCTCCAGCCACATCCAAACCCAGGTGCCAAGGCAAAATTTTGGCGCCCAGCCCCTGCGGATAAACGAAAAAGGCGCCCAAAACGCCCAACATCAGGATGAGCAGCAAAATAATCAGGTTGGACTGGAAACTTTTCATTCTTTTCTCTTCTTAAAAATGCCTGTCCCCCCACCAGGACTCGAACCTGGGACCCACTGCTTAAAAGGCAGGTGCTCTACCAACTGAGCTATAGGGGGATAAGGCAGACTTGTTTTCTGCGCTCCTTAACTTTATTCGTCTTTCAACGTTTTTTCAAGTTCCTCGAGTAATTTCCTCGATTTGACGTCCAGGCGTTTCGGAGTTTGTATCTCCAGCTTCAGTATCAAATCGCCCCCTGCCGTCATTCCTTCTCCCTTAATTCTAATCTCGTCGGTGATAACCGACCCCGGTTCCACTCTGAAGCTTACCTTCTTTCCCAACAGATTCTTGATTTCTATCTCCTTGCCCAAAAGAATATCCGTCAGTTTGACCCGCAAATGCCGGACGAGATTGTTGCCTTCCCGGCTGAATTCGGAATGGGGTTTAATCGACACGCGTACATAAAGATCGCCGGCGTCGGCATCTCTTTCGCCAGCCTCGCCCATTCCTTTAATTTTAATGATTTGGTTGCTTTCTACCCCCGGCCTCACATCCACCGACACCCTCTTGGTTCCGGCCGTTCTTCCTTCTCCCTTGCAAGCGGGGCAAATTTTTTTGGGGATCTCTCCGGTTCCTTTGCAGTACTTGCAAGCGACGATTCGGTTGAAGTTTCCGAAAAAAGTGGTGTGCGCTTCCTGGACCTCTCCGCGGCCGTTGCAGTGATCGCACTTGGCTTGGCCGGCTTTGGCATCGTAGCCGTGCCCGCCGCAGGATTCGCATTTTACCTTAGTTTTGTATTCCAATTCTATTTTCTTCCCGGATTTAGCCTCTTCCAAAGTAATGGCCACCGGCATTTCCAAATCCGAGCCGCGACGATAGCTTTTTCTCCTCGGCCTGACGCCCAATCCTTCGAAAAAGGCGTCGAAAATTTCTCCCAAGTCTCCGTTCTCGCCGTCGAAATTTATATTCCACTCGAAAGGATTTCCTCCCGGAAACCCGCCAAATCCACCGGCTCCGTAAAACCCCTGGCTCGGGCCGCCGTTAAAGGCGCTGCCGAACCGGTCATATTGTTTCCTTTTATCGGGATTTGACAGTATTTGGTAGGCTTCGTTGATTTCTTTGAATTTTTCAGCGTTTCCTCCGTTTTTATCCGGATGGTATTTGTGGGCCAGCCGCCGAAAAGCTTTCTTGATGTCCTCGGCTGAAGCGTCCCGCGCCACGCCTAAAATTTCGTAATAGTCCCTCATGATTCGTGTGTTTTATCCGCTAATCCCCCTTTTCCAGGGACACGGATTCTTTGCTGGTTTGAGTGTAGCGCATAAACGCAAAATTGAAAGCCAAAAGTATCTGGAAAATCAAATAAGCCAAAAGGGAAATAATCGGGTAAATGATGAAACTGACGCTCTTTACCGAAAGCAAAATGGCGATTACCAAGATTACGTTCAACGCTATTTTCGTCTTCGAACTCAAGGCCGATATTTTATCGGCCAGGATGATGGAGATGTTTTGAACCGGGGTCTTGCTTAAATCGATGTTTGATCCGGCGTAGTTTTCGAGTTGAGCGTTTACCTGGGAAACCAGCTGATTGGTAATAGCTTCCCTGCTCACAATGGGAATGTTGCTCGGTAAGCGGCTTTGTACTACCTGTTTTAAGAAGCTTTGGGTGGAAGTGGCCAAATTAAAGTTCGGATTGTAGTAGGCAACCGAGGACGCCACGGGTTCCATAAACCCGCTGATCGATTGCGGGCTGAAACGGTAGACCCCGCCGAAAAAATAAACCGTACTCAAAAAGATAGCCAATCCCATTACCGCCGCGTCGATTGAATGGCTGGCTATTCGCGAAAAAACGATTTTAACCGACGACTTGAAATGAGACTTGGTCGCCCGCGCTCCGAAAACCAAGAAGATCAGCAAAACGGCGAAAGCTCCCAAAACATAGCGGGAAGAAAAAAGAGATTGATAAATGAACGGCGCAAAGGAAAAAGCGTCGAGAACCGCCAGCAGGGAAACGAAAGAGATGTTGGCGACTAAAATCGACTGCAACGTGAAAAAGACGACGAAAGCTAAGGTGGCGAGCAGGCTGTAGCCAAACTCTCCGTGGGTAAACAAAGATCCGCACCACGCTCCCAACCCGATAGGAGCGGCGGCAACAAAGATGGTCTTCAGCGCCGGCACCCATTCCTGCCGGAACGAAAGCCGACCGGGAACATTTTGAGCGGGATTGGCAATGGGGGTGACGCTAGGCATAATTACTCTCCACCGGAATTCCCAGCGGAGGAATCGGGTGGATTGTTTTGATTATACATCGATGAACCGATTCTTTGCACCTCGCTTTCCAGTTCCGCGATCGCTCTTTCTATTTTTTCGCGATCGCTACCGCCGAGAGCTTCTTTCGCCGCGTCGATTCTTCCTTTAACGGCCGTTTTTACCCCATCGGAAACCTTATCTCCGGCATCGTTTAAAGCTTTTTCTGCGGCGTAAATCAGCGTCTCCGCTTTGTTTTTGGCCTCGGTCAATTCGCGCGTTTTCCGATCCTCGGCCGCGTATGCCTCCGCTTCCTTTTTCAGCCTTTCAACTTCTTCCTTGGACAACGAAGTCGTGGCCTCGATGCGGACGCTTTGGCTTTTCCCGGTTGCCTTATCAACCGCTTTGACGCTCAAGATACCATTGGCATCGACGTCAAAAGTCACTTCTATTTGCGGTACGCCTCTCGGAGACGGAGGAATTCCGTCCAGGATAAATCTGGCCAGAGTCTTGTTGTCAACCGACATCTCGCGCTCCCCCTGAAGGACGTGAACCTCGACCGATGTTTGGTTGTCGCCGGCGGTGGAGAAAATCTGGGTGCGAGCGGTGGGAATGGTTGTGTTTTTATCGATAACCCTGGTAAAAATCCCGCCTAATGTTTCGATACCCAAAGAAAGCGGAGTGACATCCAACAAGAGAATGTCTTTGACGTCCCCCTGCAATATCCCGGCCTGGACGGCAGCGCCGATGGCCACCACCTCGTCGGGGTTTATCCCGCGGTGCGGTTCCTTCCCGAACAATTTTTTCACCGCTTCCTGCATCGCAGGCATCCTGGTCTGCCCGCCAACCAAAAGAACCTCGTCTATTTCCTCTAGTTTGAATCCAGAACGCGAAACGGTTTCCTTGGTGAGCTCGATCGAACGGTCTAAATATTCGCGCACCAGCTCTTCCAACTTCGCCCGCGAAAGCTTCATCAGAAAGTGCTTCGGGCCGGAAGAATCAGAGCTGATGTAAGGAAGATTTATTTCCGTCTCCATTGCGGTTGAAAGCTCGTGTTTGGCGCGCTCCACCGCTTCTTTCAGCCTCTGCAAAGCCAGCGGATCTTTAGAAATGTCTATCCCCTCCTGCTTTTTATACTCCTGAACGAGATATTCCTGCATTTTTTTGTCAAAATCATCCCCGCCCAAATGAGTATCTCCTCCTGTACCTTTAACTTCCACCGTGTCGTCGCCGACTTCCAGAACGGAAATGTCGAAGGTTCCTCCGCCGAAGTCGTACACCACTATTTTTTGGTTTTTCTGCTTGTTTAAGCCGTAAGCCAAAGCCGCAGCCGTAGGTTCGTTGATGATTCTTCTCACTTTCAGCCCGGCTATTTCTCCGGCGTTTTTGGTTGCTTGCCGCTGGGAATCGTCGAAGTAAGCCGGAACGGTAATGACCGCTTCTTCCACCGGCTCGCCGAGCTTGGCCTCGGCGTCCGCCTTCAGTTTGGCCAAGACCATCGCCGAAATTTCTTCCGGCTTGTACCATTTCTCGCTCATCTTGATTTCCACGCCGTGGTCGGCGGATTCTTTAATTTCGTATGGCAGCCACTTCTTGTCCTGCTCGATCTCGGTGTCGGAAAATCTGCGCCCGATGAGCCGCTTGACCGAAAAAATCGTGTTTTGTGGATTGGTAATCGCCTGCCTTTTGGCCAGCGTCCCCACCAGTCTCTCGCCGGACTTGGAAAAAGCGACAACCGAAGGCGTCGTCCTCGCCCCTTCGGAGTTTTCTAAAATCTTCGGTTCTCCTCCCTCGACAATGGCCATCGCCGAGTTAGTTGTTCCTAAATCTATTCCTAAAATTTTCATGCTTGTTTTATGATTTTTTACTTAAAAACCTTGACTCTGGCCGGACGCAAAACTTTTTCGTGCAGCAGGTATCCAGCCTCGATTTCTTCCGCGACGGTCCCCGACGACCCACCTTCGGTTTCGCCGATTGCCTCGTGGAACATGGGCTGGAATGTCGTTCAGGAGTATAAAAAGCAGGAGGTCACGCCGTACTTCCGTAAAATATCCTCCAGTTGATTTTTAATCAAATAGATTCCTTTTTCCACGGCTGTGTTCTTCTCGAGAACGGAAAGGCTGAGATCAAAACTGGATAAGACCGTGAGCAATTCCGCAATTAAATCCTCGGTGGCAAACTTGCCTATTTCCTCCAACCTCTTCACTTCCTCCTTTTTGTAATTGGCGAGGTCGGCCTTGGCCCGTCGCCAACCGTCCAGGTATTCGTCTCGCTCCTGAATCGCCTTTTCCAGCTCTGCCTGAAGAGCGCGCGCTTCATCCACTCCCATAAGCAGCTTTTCTTCTTTTGTTTCCTCGCTATTATTTTTTCTTTCTTCTTCCATACGCTAAGCAATATGTAAAAGTTTATTCAACCTTTCCTTATCGAAGCCGATGACATACTCCGGCTCGGCGTCGTCATACTCGACCTGAGTGACCGGCACGCCCATTTGTCCGGTTCGCCTGACCATTTCTTTGGCTGCCTCCTGATTGATGTCAACCAAAATATTCTCATACTTCACGCCTTTTTCGTCGAGATAAGCTTTTTCCATCTTGCAGTACGGGCAGGTGGTAGTCGAATAAACGACCGTTTTCGTCGGCTTAATGGCCTCAACGCCGGCCGCTCCGTCTATCAAGTTCCTGACCTCGGCTTCCATTACAAGCGTCTCTTTGGTCAGCTCCGGATTGCCGAAAGCGTCTCCCATGATCGCCGGATTACCTATTCCGATAACGACCCTATCCCTATCCTCTTCCCTGACGAGCATGGCCGAAGGCAGCAAAGCAATGGCTGAATTGCTGACTCGTAAAGCTTCAGCCGCCCATTCCGGCCTGGAAATGAAAATCAAGCGGCTTTTCTCGCCAGCTAATATTTGCTCACCCATTACTTTCCATCCAATATCCTCGGCTAACTTCTTGGCCCGGCTGGAAGTTTCCTCAAGGTTATATTTGCTTTTCCTAAAATAAGAAAGGTTCATATTTTGTTATGAATTCGCGCGTTCTATTTTTTGCAAACACAATGTAGCGCGGAGTTTAAAGAAACGCAAGAGCGGCAAATCGATCATAATTATTACGGGTTCCCGACGCTATAGATATCCGCGATTTCAGCGGCGGTGAGCGCGTGATTATAAACTAATATGGCCGAGATTTTTCCGGGGAAAAACGCGGTTCCAAGGATATCGCTGCCGGTATACCAGCCAGCCACGCTGGCAACCGATCCTTCCGCGACGGCGCTTATAACCTTGCCGTTCACATACAGCCTAGTATTAGTGCCGTCGGCCGTGCCCGCTATGAGATACCAAGAATTCAAGGAATCGACGGATGGAGAAGATGCCCATGTAGACCCCCATGGTCCGAAGTGGGCAGCAAAACCGTTATAGCCGGCGTTAGGATACCAAATTAAGTCAAACTCGTTGCTTGAAGAAGTGGAATCGATAATATAACTGTTAGAATCGCTTGTGGGATAAACCCACGCTAAAGCGGTGCCTTGTGCTGTCGACAGCGATCCTCCCGAATAATTGATTAACGCTTCCTTCACATAATCATCCGTCCCGTCAAAGGATAGGCAGGGAGAAGAGGTGAGACATCCGGAAGTAGTCCACGTAGGTAAGTCGGTGGCTCCGGACAGGGTTCCCTCATTCCCCCACCCTGACTTATCGTATGCCGTAGTCCCTGATCCTTCGTTCAGGGGCCAGTATCCCACAAGTCCGTGCAGGAAGGGGGTAAGGGTAAGGTTGGTACCTACCTCATAGGTAGTGGGATCGACTCCTCCGTCTGTGGAAGCATAGGACTGGTACTTGTCGGATTCGAAGTAGGAAGTGAGTTCGTAGGCGGAGGAGGTACCCGTGGAATAGGTATAGTAGTAGT
>JAMCXR010000031.1 GCA_023474185.1 Patescibacteria group bacterium
ACTAATTACGCAATGGGTGCTATTATCGGTGGTCATAACGGTTGCAGTTCCCAATATACTGCCATCAACCTCAACGGACATGTCGATACCACTTGCGGTAACTACTATAATATCCTGAGCGGGACGAGCGACGACAGTCTCTACCTCAACAGTCCCTCTGGTACCTCTATTTATTTCCGGACTAACAACGTGAATGATGCGTATTTGGATAATACTGGAATGAAACTTTTGGTTCCTTTAACTTTCTCTGATGGGACGACGCAGACGACTGCGTATCAGCCACAAACTGTCAGTGCCACTTTCCCGGCAACCTCGGGTCCATATGAAAACAACTACGTAGCTCCAAATCAGATTCTCCTCGGCAGCTTGTCTCTTACGACTACAAAAACCCAAAGCTTGCTTTTTAATGTCAACTGTCAATATACAATTGCTTCCGGGGGTTTGGGTGGTATATATGGTGGGTTTAACTTGCTTCTTAATAATACCGAGAATGCTTCAACGACCTGGGAGATTGCTAATTACGGTAACGGCTGGCCGCCGTGTTCATTTACAAAAGTTATTCCCGCTGTACCGGCTGGTACCAATACGATTAATCTGTACTTTTACTATAATTACAACAGTGCCGCCAACGTTTCGGTAGGAATCGGACCAGGTCAGTTTTCTTTAACGGCGCTTTAGAGCTCGTCTTTCTCTCTTTTCCATACTATACTTAATTCCAGCATAGGGCAGTAATTAACAGCCCTTCTTGTTTATTTATGTCAGTTAGATCTCTTCTCAGGGAGGAAAGGGGAAAATTGAGAGATAAATCGAAGGGTAGCCCGGTATCCAGGGTTTTAAAGGTTGTTCTGCCGGTTATTGTCATAGCCGCGGCGGTCGTCGTGATTTATCCGCGCTTTCGCAGCGAATGGCCGAATATAGCAAGCGTGCTGTTGGAATCCGACAAAACGCTTCTGGTGATACTTCTTTTCATGCAAAGCGCGATTTACCTCTTCGACGGCTCGCTTTCATATACCCTTCTTTCGATTTTAGAAAGAAAAGTTCAGTGGCTGCACGCGGTAAGAATCGCGATTCTGAGCGCCATTAGCGGCAAGATATTACCCATTGTCGGCAACACCATAACCACTTATTTTTTTTACGGCAAACTTAACGTCAAGCTGCGTGAGGTCCTTTTCGTCGTTTTTTCCTGGAACATTCTTTATACGGTGAATTTTCTGTTCTTTTTCGGCCTGGCTCTGCTTTTCGCTCCCGCAGCCTTTCTAAGGGCGGTTCATCCCGTCGGATTTTGGATAGCAATAACCGTTTTTTTCGGAGTAGTTGCAGGTATCTTGATTTTACTCAAAAACCACGGCCGCAATTTAATTGAGGCGGCTAAATACCTTTCTTCGGCGTTCAATGTGCAAATAAGCGTCCGGAAAGTGACTGAATTCCTGGACAATTTTTACGAGGACGTAAGAATGCTCGGCTCCAAAAAACCCCTGGCCGTAAGGGCGCTCTTTCTCTCCAGCTTTTATTATCTGAGCAACGTTGTCATCCTCTATTTTTCTTTCGTGGTTTTTCATTACCATCCCAGCTTTGTCTCTGTCATTTTGGGCTTCAACTTTTCAACCATTCTGGCGCTCATCACTTTTGTCCCCGAAGTTCCCGGAGTGACGGAAGCTTCGATGGCTTTAGTTTTCGTCGGCTTCGGATATCCGGCACACATCGCGGTTTTAACCTCCGTCCTTTACCGTTTGGTTTCGTATTGGGTTCTCCTGCCTCTGGGCGCGCATTCGTATTATAGACTTACCAAAGACTATGGCAGGAAAAAAGGAAATTAATCAGCACGAGAGGAAGTTCCGGGAGGAGTACGCCAAGCTGAACGAGCGGCAAAAAAAAGCGGTGGACACAATTGACAGGCCGGTAATGGTTGTGGCCGGCCCGGGCACCGGCAAAACAACCACTTTGACCTTGCGTATAGCCAACATCTTATTAAAGCACGGCGCTTCGCCGCAGAACATCCTGGCCCTGACATTTACCGAGTCGGCCGCGGCCAACATGCGGCGTAAACTGGTTGACCTGACGGGCAGCAGCGGCTATTACGTCAATATCAATACTTTTCACGGTTTCTGCAATTACCTTATCCAAAACTATCCCCGGTACTTCGAACGGATAATCGGCGCGGAAAACGCCACCGAAGCGAAACAAATCGCGATTCTGCGCGACATTATCGACGGTACCTCGCTGAAGAAGCTCAAGCCGCTGGCCAATAAGTATGTATATGTAAGCGGCATCAAGAAGGCGATAACGGATTTGAAGAATGATAATTGCGGCCCCGACGGTCTGGTAAAAATAATCGAAGAGGAAACGGCTAGAATAAGAAATACTCCAGACTTGTACCATGAATCCGGGAAGTACCGGGGGCTGATGAAAGCCAAATATCAAAGCGAGCTCGACCGGCTGGATAAAAATTCGGAGCTGGCTCTGGTTTACGAGGAATACGAGAAAGCCTTGCGCGCCCGAAATCTTTACGATTTCGATGACATGATCATCGAAACGATAAAGGCTCTAAAGGAAAACAAGGCGTTTTTGGCGGAAACGCAGGAAACTTACCAGTATCTCCTGGTTGACGAGCAGCAGGATACCAACCGCTCGCAAAATATCCTGGTGGAGCTCATTTCTGGTTGTGAAAATCCCAGTCTTTTCTTGGTCGGGGACGAAAAGCAGGCGATTTTCCGCTTCCAGGGAGCCAGTTTGGAAAACTTCGCCTATTTTCAGAAAAGATTCGAAGGCAATGGGGTTTTCATAAATCTGAATATCAACTACCGCTCTACGCAAAACATTCTGGATTCGGCGCACAGCTTGATTGAGAAGAACAGGCTTAATTTCAGCCACGAAAATCTCCTGGCCGAAAGCGGAAAAAAGGGGGAATTGGTTAACGTCGCTGACTTCGAATACGCGGAATCCGAAACGGCTTTTGTCGCTGACGAGGTGGAGAAAAAGATAAAACAAGGAGTGCCGCCACGGGAAATATCGGTTATTTACCGCGAAAACAAGGACAGCGAAGCCTTTGCCGGTGTTTTCAGCAGGCGGCAGATACCGTTTGTCGTGCAATCCGAACAAAACCTTTTGGCCGACAGAAAAATCCGCAAACTGATTTTGCTGATGCGGTCGGTGGAAGGATTCGGGGACGACGCGCGTTTGGCCGAAATACTTCACCTCAGTTTTTTAAACCTGCCGCCGCTGGACGTTTACCGCATAATCGCCGCCGCCGATTCCAGACGGGTTTCTTCTCTCCACCTTCTTCTCGGAAACGATGAGGTGCTGGCCAAAATCGGCGTCAGCGAGCCGCAGAAATTCAAAGCCCTTTACCTTAACCTGAAAAAATGGAAAAAAGAAAGCGCCAATCGCAACTTCCTGGAGTTCTTCGAAGTGCTGATAAGAGACTCCGGATTTATGGCCAACCTTTCCTCCGACGGCAATTATTTGAAC
Source organism: Patescibacteria group bacterium (assembly GCA_023474185.1). Taxonomy (GTDB): domain Bacteria; phylum Patescibacteriota; class Minisyncoccia; order UBA6257; family Colwellbacteraceae; genus JACWAO01. Next base: position 3,469 of record JAMCXR010000031.1, read on the forward strand.
GAGCTGGGCAAGTTGAGGGCTTTGTTCCAGGAAGCCAAGAAAGAAGTTGGAACAAATTGGGATTACGGGTTGAGGGACTTTTTGCGGCACCTTGACGTTTTGGAAGAGCACAACGTTTCTATCGGCATCCGCGGCAGCGACGCGGCAGATGCGGTGCGGCTGCTGACCGCCCACAAGGCCAAAGGATTGGAATTCGACACGGTTTTTATCGTTAATGCCATCGACGGCAAATGGGGAAACAGGAGAAACATCGACAAGATAAGGCTGCCTTTCGCCACCGTGGCCGACGCCTCAAGCGCGGAGAAAAATGAGGATGAAAGAAAAATATTTTATATGGCCATCACCAGGGCCAAAAGAAACGTCTTCATCACTTACGCTCGCCATTCAATCAGTGACAAAGGACAGGTGCCGTCCCAGTTCATCGAAGAAATAAATCCGGAACTCCGCGACGCTATTTCCAAAGACCTGCGTGACCGATATGATAGCGAATTATCCAAGAACTTGGACGGGTTTTTGACTGGAGCCGAGAGCGAACCGTCAGCGATTTTACCGACAAAAGAAGAAATCAAAAAGCTGTTTGTCGACCGCGGTTTTTCAATGACGCACCTCAATAATTATTTATCCTGCCCTTGGAAGTATTTTTATTCGAGCCTACTCCGCCTGCCGCAGACCATGACTCCGTCGCAGGTTTACGGAACTTGCGTTCATTTCGCTTTGGACGATTTTTTCCGCAGGAAAAGCCGAGGAGAAAAGGCCGGCGCGGAATCGCTCACAGGCAGCTTTGAATGGAAGTTGAAAAAACAGCCGCTTTCGCTCCACGACAAAGCCGCAATTTTGAAGAAAGGCGGAGAAATTTTGCCGAAGTACTACGAAAAGTACCGCGGAGAATGGAATTACAACACGGTGACCGAATATTCTGTTAGCGCCAAATTCACCGACGAGATCAGGCTTGCCGGCCGGCTAGACAAGCTGGAACTAGAACCGGACGGAGTAAGAGTCAACGTGGTGGACTACAAGGCCAAGAAACCGGAAAGCGATAACTGGATATTGGGCAAAACCAGGAACTCTGCGGGCGACTACTTCCGCCAGCTGATTTTTTACAAGCTCCTTTTGGATCTCGATCCCCGGCACAAGTACAAAATGGAAAGCGGCACCATCGACTTTATTCAACCTGACGACCGCGGAAAATTTGTAAAAAGGTCTTTCGAGGTTAGCAACGAGCAAACGGAGGAACTGAAATCTTTGATTTCAGAAAAGGCCGATGAGATACTTAATTTGAAGTTCTGGAACAGAACCTGCGGGGATCCTAAATGCAAATTTTGCAGGCTCCGCGGTCTGCTGAACGCGTGATGCCGCGAAAAACGATAAAGAACATAATTCCGGTTCTGGCCGACATTCGGCACGGCGGTCTGAAATACAGAACGCCGCCGGCCAAACCCAAGCCGGAGAAAATTGCCAAGCTCAAGCCGTCAGGGAAAATCAGTCTGGAGAGCAGAAACGCCGATCAACGCGCCAGAACCGCCAAGATGCGTTCTTTAACTGGAATTGCTTTGGCGTTTGTCTTTCTTTTGGCGATCTCCTGGGTGGGAATAAGAATCAGTTTGGAAAGTAGCCTGTCTCGGGGGTACTTGGTTTCACGGAACAGTCTGCTGCAGGTGCTGCAATCTTCCGGATCTTCTGCTCCTCAGCTTATCGCCCTCAAGCCGGATGGCGGCTTTAATTTCCCGTTCATGGAGCAGTTGCAATCAAGCTTGAATGACTTGAATGGCTTGAGCGGTTCGATTATCGGCTTATCCGACGGACTCGATTCCTTGAGTTTAAATTGGGTTGGCGATTTTTTCGGCGGAAACGGTCAGGCCTTGCTTGGCATCTTGAGCGGCTTAAAAAGCTCAGCTGCTTCCATCTCTTCTTTGAACAGCCAACTTTCAGCCAACTCTGGCGTTTTTTCGGGTTCTCCAAGCACAGGTTTGGAAGCCGAAATGCTGCAATTCCAAAATGCCGTCGCCGGGCTATACGACCTACTTGATGCGACTTCCTCCCACGTCCTTCTCGTCATTGGAGACCCGGCTTCCGCTTTGCGTCCGGCCGGAGGCAAGATAACGGCTTATGCCGATTTGACGGTAAGCAACGGCGCCGTAGCCAATATATCGGTGCGCAGCATTGCGGTTCCGGATTCGCTGCTATCGGCAAAAGTGGCGCCACCGCCGGAGCTGGACGGAGTGGTTGGCAAATGGAACGCCGGCGAGGCTAACTGGTTCTTCGATTTTCCGACCTCCGCCGAGAAGATAATCCACTTCCTGGAGTTGTCCAAAGTGTATAGCGGAAGCGGTGAACGGTTCTCCGGACTTATTTTTATAAACACTCAATCTCTGGCGCAGATTATAACGGCGGTTGATCCTTCTCTTTTGCCACAACAAATCGGGAACGTGGCCAGCCCGATTTATCTTCAGCGCGTCCTTCCTGTTCTTTTCCAGGACGTCAGCAGCTCGGCATCTGCGGTTTCCCAGGATTTCAGCGGGGCAATAGCAGGAGGGTTGTCCAGCAAGAACATAATGGTGTATTTCCCGGACAACCGCTTGGAAGGACTTATGAACGCTCTCGGATATGATGGCGGCGTTTACAACCTGCCGTATAATTTCAACGGCGATTACTTGGGCGTTGTCAATATTAATCCTTCTCCTAGTGAAAGGGATTTGTCGCTCGAGGAACACGTGATCTTAAAATCGCAAATCGACCAGTCCGGTTTAATCAGCAACGACTTGACCGTGGAAAACATTTACAGCAGTTCATCCACTTACCGGGGATTTAGGGACAATTTGGTTCAAATTTTTACCCCGCCATCGTCGGTCTTAATTAGCGCCGACGGAATGAGCAAACCGGTTTTTGAAAATTTAAGCCAGTACCGGGCGGGGTATTCTTTTGATCCCGACTTGTCAGCCATAGAAAATACTTTCGCGCAGTCCAGCGTACCCGATGTGCAGGAGGAAATGCAATTTGGGTTGAAGACATATCTGGCTTGGCTGAACGGCGACGTCGGTCAGGAAAACAAAATAGAAGTGTCTTACCTGGACGGCAAAACGGTCATCGCGCCCGGAGAAAAATTTTACTTTGTGTTCGATCGGCAGTCAGGAATTCGGCAAACTCTTGACTACTTGGTGCAAGCTCCCTTAGGCTACGGCTGGAAAGAAGCTCCGGGAGGGGGATCGGTTTACAGCTTCCATTCTTCGGAACTTGACCCGAGAACCTCGATTACTCTGACGCTGGTCAAAGAACAATAGGCCGGATGCCGAAACTTTTAAAAATGCCGCAGAAAAACATAAGAAATTTTGTCATTATTGCCCACATCGATCACGGGAAATCGACTTTGGCCGACCGAATGCTGGAACTGACGGGAACTATTCCTCCCCACAAAATGCGCGCCCAGTATCTCGACCAAATGGAGTTGGAACGGGAAAGGGGCATCACCATTAAAATGGCGCCGGTCAGGATGCGCTTTTTGGACGGCGGCCGGGAGTATTTCTTAAACCTCATCGACACTCCCGGGCACAGCGATTTTTCTTACGAAGTCTCGAGAGCGTTGAACGCCGTTGAAGGCGCGATTCTTCTGGTTGACGCGACTCAGGGAATTCAGGCGCAAACACTTGCCAACTATCACAATGCGGTTAAGGCGGGGTTAAGAATAATAGGAGCCGTCAACAAGATTGACGTTGCAGACAAGAGCGACGCGGATAAGGTCGTAAGCGAGGTCGCCGAGCTGTTATCCGCAGATGCGAATGATATTTTCCGAGTTTCCGGGAAAACAGGAGAAGGCGTTAAGGAGCTTATTCGGGCAGTCGTGGACAAGATACCGTCGCCGAAAACGGAAAACGGGCGGTCCGCGCTAATTTTTAGCTCGCTTTACGACGAACACAAAGGCGTGGTTGCGTTTGCTCGGGTTTTCGGCGGAGAGTTTAAGAGCAGCGATGAAACAAAACTGGTGGGCAAAAATTACCGGTTTAAAGTCAAGGAAGTCGGCCACTTTTCTCCGGAGTTCGTCGCAGATGACAAGCTTATTGCGCCGGAAATAGGATATATCGTCACTGGCATCAAGGATCCGGAGGTGGTCTTGGTCGGAGATACGATAGGCGAGGAGGAACAGCCGGGTTTCGTCGTTCCCAGTCCGGTCGTCTTCGTTTCTGTTTATCCGGAGGGAGACGATTACGACTCCTTGAAATCGGCGGTCTACAAGTTGAAACTCAATGATTCAGCTTTGTCCTTCTCTCCGGACATGAGCGAGGTTTTAGGCAGGGGATTCAAAGGCGGTTTTCTGGGAAAGCTGCATTTCGAGATTACCGTGGAGCGCTTGAAAAGAGAGTTCGGCATCAAAGTCATCACCAGCTTTCCCTCGGTAGCCTATAAGGTTAAAGATAAAAGCGGAGAAAAGGTCGTCGAGAACCCGCGGGATTTTCCCGACGAATACTATGAGGCTTGGGAGCCGGCGGTAAATTTAACCATTCTTTCTCCGCAGAAGTTTTTGGGAGCGGTTTTGGATTTAGGCAAACTGTTTAGGATGAAAAACATCAGTACGACAATGGTGCCCGGAGGTGCGCAAATAACCGCGACGATGCCTTTAGCCGATCTCATTTTGGATTTCGATGACAAGTTGAAGTCTGTTTCCCAGGGTTTCGCTTCTTTCAGCTACGCTTTGGCCGGCTACGAAAAGTCCGACTTGCGCCGCGTGGACATTCTGGTGGCGGAGGAGATTGTTCCCGGACTCTCGCGCATAGTCCCGAAAGAGGAAGCTATAAGCATCGGCCGAAAGACGGTGGGAAAGCTGAAAGAACTTCTGCCGCGGAAGCAGTTTGCCCAAGCCCTACAGGCCGCCGTGCGCGGGGAAATCGTTGCCAGAGAAACCATCCCCGCGCTGCGCAAAGACGTCACAGGCTATCTTTACGGCGGGGACAGAACCAGGAAAATGAAACTGTGGAAAAAACAAAAAGAAGGCAAGGCCAGGCTGAAGTCATCCGGCCGAGTGACCGTTTCACCCGAGGTCTTTAAAGAGCTTTTGAAGAAATAGGGTTGAAATAAAGAAGGGGTGATAATATATTTAAAAGGGTGAAAAAACTGGCGGTTTACGTGGTTTTTACGACCGTCCTGGTAATCATCGCTTATCAGGCGGTTAAACTGGGGCTGGCTTTGCACGGCTTGGATAAGCAATATTATTCGCTAAAGCAGCAAAACTCTTCCCTTGCCGCAAACAACTCGGAACTACAGCAGGAAATCCAATTTTACTCCGATCCCCATAATTTAGAAAAAGAGCTGCGATCCAAATTGAACTTCATTTTGCCGGGGGAAAAGGAGATAATAATAGTGCCGAGCACCAGCACCGGCCAGTAATGGATATCCGCTCCAGGCGAGAGTAGTACAGTGGCAGTACGCTAGCTTCCCAAGCTAGGAACGCGGGTTCGATTCCCGTCTCTCGCTCCTTTTATTAACTTGTTCCTTTAACGTCAAATAAATTATAATCAAGTTATGAAGCAGGTTTTAATCTCCGGCGACACAGCGGTGTTGCGTTTTAACCTCGGTGAAGAAATTATTTCCGGTTTGGAAGATTTTGCCGCGCGACAAAACATCGCCGCTGCGACGGTTTCGGGTACCGGCTCCGCCAGCGAGGTGGAGCTGGGGTACTATGACATCAATGCCAAGGAATATAAGAAAAAAACCTTTTCCGAAAAAATGGAAACAGTCGGTTTGTTGGGAAACATCGCGCTCTTGGACGGCAAGCCGTCGGCGCACATACACGGGACTTTCGCCAACAAAGATTACCAGCTTATCGGCGGCCATGTCCACCGGCTGGTCGTTAACGCCACCATGGAAACCGCGGTCAACCGTTTGGCCGGGGCGATAAAAAGAGAACGCGATCCTGAAATCGGCCTCAATCTTATAGGATAGCAATATGCGCGTGATTCTGGCGACGGAGTCTTACCGTTTTTCTTCCAGCAAGCCGCCTTTTTCCGGGGTGACCGTTTTCGTAGACAGGCTGGCCGGCTATCTGGCGGCAAAAGGCCATCAAGTAATGATCATCGCGCCGGCGCCAGATTTTTTGGAAGGCTCCGTCTCCGAACAAAAGATTTCCGACAATCTTCTCGTGGAATACCTGTCTTCCTGGCCAAATCCGTTCCGCTCTTCTTCCAGGACAGTGGCTCCGTTCGGTTTGGCCGCCGTTAAAAAATTGATGGACGGTTTCCGTCCGGAGATCGTCCACTTGCAGGATTCCGCCGGCATCGGCGTTGCCGTCCTGCGGGCCGCTAAAAAACGCGGAATTCCGGCGGTTATTACCAGCCACTCCTATTTGGAGTTCGTTTCTTCTTATCTCCGCTTTTTCGGTCCCTTGGATAAGATGGTCGGAAAGGCGGTTCTTGACCACATCGTGCGGGTTAGCAACGAATGCGACGCTCTGACCGCGCCGACCAGGGATTTGTCGAGAACACTGAGGCGCTCGGGGGTCTCGACAAAAATATACACCGTCTCCAACGGGGTGGAATTGCAAAGGTTTTTTCCCGGGCCAACCGAGAAAAGTATCTTGACCAAATACAATTTGCCCGCGGGCAAAAGAATGATTTTTTACGTCGGGAGGCTCGACAAAGACAAGTCGCTGGAAACTGTTCTAAAAGCAGCGCCTTTGATTACGGCGGCCTGCAAAAAAGCGCATTTTGTTTTTGTCGGGGAAGGATCGTCCAGGGAGGAGTATGTGGAAATAGCCGATGATTTGGGGGTGGCAAAACACATTTCCTGGGTGGGACATGTCGCTCACGGATCGGAGGACTTGCCAAAACTTTATCGTTTGGCAAGGGTTTTTATTATGCCTTCCGTTGAAGGGCAAAGCATAGCCGCGCTGGAAGCTATGGCTTCCGGATTGCCGGTCGTGGCGGCTAATGCCGGCGGATTGCGGGAGCTTGTTAAGGACGGCCGCGCCGGTGCGTTGTTCAAATACGGCGACCCAAAATCGTTAAGCGCGGCGCTTGTTCCTTTTCTGCTGGACAAAAACAAGGCGGTTGAATGCGGAAAAAGAAGCCGGGCGGAAGCATTAAATCACGATCTGGAAAAATCTTTGGCGCAAATGGAAAATATCTATGAAGCTGTCATTAAACAAAACCAATAAACTGATTAAACTGGCTTTATTTTTCGGAATTGCTGTCGTTGCTTTGTCTTGGACTTTGTATTCCTGGTACTACCAGTCGTTACCTCAGGCCGCGATTTACGTTCTAAACGAAATGCCGGCTCTCTCGGCGGGGGAGCGGATACTGATTTTTTCGCCGCACCCCGACGACGAAACGGTGGCCGCCGGAGGGTTCATAGCCGCTAGCGTCAAGGACGGAGCGCAGGTCTGGGTGGTGCTTGTGACCAACGGTAATAAGCACGGACTGGAATACTCACGCTACGACGAATTTATCAAAGCCACAGGAGCCTTGGGTGTTCCGGAAAGCAATTTGTTTTTCCTGGGCTACCCGGACGGAGGTTTATCCAGGGTTAATCCTGCTTCTTTGCGGATGAACCTGGAAAACATCATCGATCAAATCAATCCGACTATCATCCTCGCTCCCATTCCCGCCGACTACAATTTGGATCATCGCACTCTCGGCCAGGCGGTGGAACAAATAACTTCGGGGAGTCAGGAAAAAGTTTATTACTATCTGGTCCATTATCCGCATTTTCCCATGCCCCAATCCTACGCGCCAAACACTTACCTTTTGCCGCCGCTCCGCCTTTTGAACAGCGGAGAAACCTGGCGAAAATTCGTCTTGTCTTCGACTACCGAAGGTATGAAGCGGAACGCGGTTTTGGAATACAAATCTCAATTGGCCAATCCTTTTCTCCAAAGCCTGCTTTTGGGAATGATAAGAAAAAACGAGTTGTTCGTTACGATTGACCACGTCCGATAAATGTTCCGCTTTACAACAAGCCAAGAAGAGAACATTATTTTAACGACAATGATTAATTTGAAGGAAGAATTAAAAAAGGCGATTAAAGGCGACGTTGAAGACTCGGCCGACGTCTTAAGCGAATACAGTCACGACGCTAGTTTGTTTGAGGTTAAACCCCAGGTTGTGGTTTTTCCCAAGGACGCGGAGGATTTGGAAAGTTTGACCAAGTTCGTTAACGGGCATAAAAAAGACGATCCCGGGCTGTCTTTGACCGGCCGCTCCGCCGGAACCGATATGAGCGGCGGGCCGCTGAATTCCTCGATTATCGTTTCCTTCGGCAGATATTTCACGAAAATCGGCGAAGTCAAGGACAGGTCGGTACAAGTTCAGCCGGGAGTTTTCTATCGGGATTTGGAAAAAGAAACGCTGAAGAAAAACCTTATTTTTCCTTCTTACCCTGCCTCGCGTGAATTGTGCGCGGTCGGCGGCATAGTCAATAACAATTCAGGCGGCGAGAAATCTTTACGGTATGGGAAAACGGAAAATTACGTGGAACAGGCGGATGTCGTCTTGAGCGACGGCAGATTGCATACGTTAAAACCGTTGAATCGAAGTGAGCTGGATGAAAAAATATCTAACGGGGGGTTCGAGGGGGAGCTTTATGAGAAAATGTACAAACTGATATCCGAAAATTATGACTTGCTCCAACGGGCCAAGCCGAAAGTCCACAAAAACTCCGCCGGTTATTATCTCTGGAATATTTGGGACAAAGAGAGGGATATTTTTAATCTGGTTAAGTTGTTTGTTGGCGCGCAGGGCACCCTCGGTTTATTAAGCGACGCCACCCTCGATCTTGTCCCGACAGAAAAATACTCCCGGCTGGTGATAATCTTTCTCAAAAACCTCGATCCGCTGGCCAAGGTTATAAACGACGTCCTGCCGATGAATCCGGAAAGCTTCGAGGCCTATGACGACAACACCTTGAACCTCGCAATAAAATTTTTCCCGTCCTTCGCCAAGCTCATGGGAGCAAAAAACCTTTTGTCCATAGGTTTTAGTTTCCTGCCCGAGTTCTTTATGTTCTTAAAAGGGGGTCTGCCCAAGCTTATTCTCCAGGTTGAGTTTTCTGGAAACGATGAGCGGGAGATAGACAAAAAAGCGGAAGATCTTAAAAACAAAATAGTTTCCGAGTTGCGTTTGCAGGCAAAGGTGGCAAGGAGCGATAGGGATATAAAAAAGTACTGGCTGATACGCCGCGAAAGCTTCAATCTTTTGCGCAACAAGATAAAAGACAAGCACACCGCGCCGTTTATAGACGACTTTATCGTTAATCCGGATCGTTTAATGGAGTTCCTGCCGGAGTTAAACGCGCTTTTCGCGCAGTACACCGGTTTGATTTATACTATTGCCGGACACGTCGGCGAGGGCAATTTCCACGTTATCCCGTTAATGAAAATAGAAGACCCCAAGACCAAGCAGATCATTAAAGAGCTGGGACCGAAGGTGTACGACTTGATTCTGAAATACGGAGGCTCGATAACCGCCGAGCATAACGATGGAATCATCCGCAGTCCGTATTTGAAAGAAATGTACGGCGACAAGGTTTACGCCTTGTTCGAGGAAACCAAGAAAATCTTCGATCCGCAGAACATTTTCAATCCTGGCAAGAAGGTGAATAGCAGTATGGAGTATGCGATGGAGCATATAAGAGAACACTGGTAAGGTGTAAATTAAATAAAAAAGACGGAATAATATTTGCACCGCCTGACTTTGTTTGGGTAGAGTGGCCTACCAAGAAATTTTTACCATGCCGGGAGCGCCGGGACTTCCGGTGCCAACAATACCCGCGAACCCTATGTTGGCGTTGCCACCGGCGCCGCCGCCAGCCGGAGATGCAGCTGCCACTAGCGGCGAATCCTGTGTTGTGTTTTGTGAGCCTATAGCCCCATTTCCTCCACCCTGGTTCCAATATCCACCAGCAAGCGACACCGGCGTCCCTGCCGATGAGACATAACTATAGGTCGAAGTGGCCGGGCCACCGCTGGAAGGAGCTCCCGCTCCATCTTGCTGTCGAATCGCATTAGATATATCCCCGTTTCCGGCAATCGCATAAATCGTGCTGGACGTAACTGCAGGCATAGAAGTATGGATTCCTATTCGTCCGCTTCCGTTCAAATCCGGCCTCGCTTCGTAATATCCGCCATTACCTCCGAACGCCGTCATTCCACCGAATGTTGTGTTGCCGCCATTGCTCCCATTACTTGCGCCCGGCCCTCCGGATCCTCCGTTGTAAGGAGACCCCATTCCCCCAGATCCACCCGCACCGACCACAATGGAATATGTAGTCCCGGAAAACACGCCAAGCGTAGCGGCAATATATGCTCCCGATCCCCCTCCTCCTCCCCACGCTCCGTTGCCGTTATACCAATTTTCACCGCCTCCACCCCCTCCTCCTCCCCATAACTCTACAATGATGCGCGATACTCCGTCTGGAACCGTCCAATTATGTGTTCCAGGATTAGTATAAGCGACCGTACCGGGCGCTACTGAACTAGCCGCTCCCAACACTTTCCATATTGTCCCGTTACAGTAGTACATCTTCGTGTCGGAGGAGTTGTAGTAAATCGAGCTGGCATATGAGGAGTTGCACGTCGTAGGAGGAGTAGAAGTGCTGCCCGGCATAATTACGCCGCTGGCCCGAATGTTCCCGATTACGTCCAGTTTTTGCCCTGGTCCGGTTGTCCCCATGCCGACGTTACCATTATTTCCTTGTATATATAAAGCGCTTTTGCCAATATTCGTCGCGGCATTTGAAGCGTACTGTAAATACATCGTTGTTCCTACGGTGCTGGAGGTGAACATATTTATTTCGTTGCCGTTTTGGAATGCCGTGTAATATTGTAACCCTCCCCATAATTTTACCGGTCCGGGGTATGCTTCTAATCTTACGCTGGGGGTTGAGGTTCCGACTCCGACGTATCCGCTGTTTAAGATGGTCATTGCCACATGGTTATTGACAGCGAATTGTAAAGGATATGCACTCTGGGCGTTAATAACTCCGGCATATCCGGTTGAATCAACCGCAAGTCCGCCTCCGGCGCTCCGTTCCCGTCCGAAATACAGATCGCCGCCGGAGTTATTAACCCTAAGCAAAGCATAATTAGTTCCGGTTGTGGACTTGATTTGTATTTGTCCGGTTGCCGCTTGGACGTCTAAAGGATAACTCGGGGCTTTAACTCCTATCCCCAAATTTCCTCCGCTCGCGCCGGTGCCGACCGTAACGGTTCCGGCAAAGTTTCCGTTTCGCCATCGCAAATCCGGCGAGGTTTGGCCGACGCTATAAGTATTATCGGCGTTAGGCAAAAGGTCAGAATCGAAAGTCGCCGCCGAGACGCGACCTATTACGGATTTTATCGCTTTAGAAACCACCAGTTTCGGATCGGCGGTGTTGTTGCTTAACTGAGCATCGACTTGCACGAAAGCATGCCCGCCGGCCT
>JAMCXR010000024.1 GCA_023474185.1 Patescibacteria group bacterium
ATTTCGATCTTCCTTCCCGCTTAGAGAGGTCGTAACTCTCTTGGGCGGCAAAGTTATTTGGAACCCGAAAGGTGGCGGGATAGTACAAGTTGAGTTTCCGACTACAACTTCGGCTACCCCGCCGTTCTACGTTTCGTAACCATAATGCCCTTGTTCCTTGCCCGCCTTGGCTCCTTGCCTCGGCGGGCTTTCTTTTTTAAGCTAAAATAATTACATGGAAAAGAAAGAGTTTAACCTACCGGAAAACAGCGTTATCCCCATAGAAAGGGGTAAAGAAATTAGATTCAAAAAGGATATTAAGAAGGTGGTAGGAAACGCCCAAGAATTAGTAGATGTATCGAAAAGGTTATTGGAAACCTATGAGGATAAATACGATCTATTAAAAGCAGAGCTAGATAAACCAGAAGAGCAGGCGGACAAGCAATTAATATCTTTATTAGAAAAAGATCTGGATGAAATAGAAGAACAGCTCGATAATTCTAATGAACTTATGGAATCCGGATCGGTTCTTATAGAAGAATTGATCGAAAAACTGGGAGGATCTGTAGATGAAAATAAAGAGGAGATCGAGGGCAAACCTAACAGCGGATCCTGATTTGTGACACTAAAAATCACTAACCTAGGCCGTCTAATACTAAAATATTCAGCGCCGATCAATGGACGATATTAGAACTAGCCTCCTTTACAAAGATCCCAACTTTTGATAGTTTGTAATTGTTTCTGGACCAGATGCCGCGAATACGGGAAGGAGTGTTTTGCTGTGGATGTAAACGAAATAACAGCGGAGAGTCTCGACAATCTGCGACACCAGACCGAACGGACGGCGCTTGCGGTGGTTGAACTCCGCAAAGAGTTCCGCGCCGTCTGGAGCAGGCTGGAAGACGAAGTCAAAGCTTATCAAAAGAGACGAAACCAACTCTTCGTCCAGGAAGCGACCCGCCGCGGCCTCACTTGGTGCACGAGCTGCCTGAGGATGATTCCTCTAGAGGACTACAAACTAATTGTTGAAGAGGGCACAATCGAGGTGCACGGTGAGTATACTGGGGACTGGGATGTTCCCTTTAAGCATATCAGCCGCTTCTGCTATGACTGTTGCGATGCAATTCTTGAAGGCGGGTATCGAGGTGGCGCGTCTCGTTTTTGGGAAGTAAAGGAGGAAAACGGCGTCTTCCTTGACTCAAACGGCAAGGCAGTAACGGATATTCAAAGGGCTCATGGGGTTCTTTCCTTAACCACCCCACCGCTTGTGCTCTTCAGGGAGCTGTCGACGGCATACGGCATCCCCTCCGAAGTAAAGCTATCGTACCGAGATGATCTGGAAAAACACCGGGAGCTCATCGTTGATGACGAAGTCGTTGTGGCCAAAATTCCCAACCAATACAGTATACTCTGAGAAGAAAGGAGACCGCCCACTAGGCAAGGATGCTTGGTGGGCTTTTCTTTTCCTAATGATGAAAAGATAAAAGTTGAGCAGGATACTGGAATTCAAGCTGTAATTAAATCAAGCAGCCAAAAGTGACATCATTATTCCTCCTAATACTAACGCGCCACTTTGAATCTAAGTTGATACAACTTAGATTCAAGCGTAAACAAACATGGATTTTTGGAAACCATAGCCTGTGGATAACTGCCTATTTATTCCGAAAAGGCGGTTCTTTATAATTAGTTCATTGATGATTAAAAAAGCGATTTGGATTCTTATAGTCCTGATATTTGTCGCAACCGGAATTTGGTTCTGGGCTAACCATTATTTCGCCTTGCCGTCCGCGACCAGACCCGCTCCAACTGAAAACCAAGCAACGTCCACCACAGGTTTTGGCGCGCAGATATATGCTAAGGAATCTAATCCCATAAACAACGTTTCTACGGCGACATCTCCTACTGTTCCGAATCCGGTTCAGGGTCTTTATAAAAATCCTTTTCAATAACATATGAAAAAAATAAATTACTTGGCAGCAGCGATTATTGCGGCGGGCCTTTTTGTTTCGCTCGGTTTGGTTGCGAACGCGCAGGTTGGGGATAATGCTCAGACTGCGGGAGGCGGGCAGGGTGCTTCCGGCTCTTCCAACGGGGCGTTGCCCAGTATAACCTTTCCTATTCCCGAGCTGGGAAACTGCTCTTCTAAAGATGCTTGCGAGGCGTATTGCAGCGATACCAGCCACATGCAAGCCTGCATTCGGTTTGCACAGGGCCACGGGATGATAACCAACTCCGAGGCCGTTAAGGAAAAGGGTTTTGCCAATGCGTTGGCCAATGCTTCTGGCCCGGGCGGATGTAATTCCCCGGATTCATGCCAGGCGTACTGTTCTAACATAGATCACCTTCAGACCTGTCTGACTTTTGCCCGCTCTCATGGTTTGTCTAATGCCCAGACCGATCAAGGGCGGAAAATACTGTCTTATCTGCAATCCGGAGGAAAGATGCCCGGCGGATGTACCTCGCAGGACTCGTGCCAGGCGTATTGCAATGAACTCGCGCACGCCGAAGAGTGTTTCGCATTTTCTCAAAAAATAGGCATAGCCCCGCCGAGTAACGGTATGCCTTCGCCGACTCTCGCGCAGATACAAAAGATTTCCGCTTTGGCGCAGAGCGGGCAAACTCCCGGAGGATGCACCACGATGCAGGCGTGCCAGGAATACTGCAATAATCCGGCTAATTCGCAAGCGTGTCAGCAGTTCGGAACCGAGGTTGGATTTACCGGGGGACCCGACAGGGTAGGCGGCCCGGGCGGATGCAATTCCCCGGACTCATGCCAGGCGTATTGCAATGATCCAAGTCACCAGACGGAGTGTTTGCAATTTGCCCAGCAGCACGGGCTTATGACGCAGGGGCAGGTTGAAAATTTCCAAAACGGGATGAATCAGTTCCAGAACGGCCTTAATAACGCCCCGCAACAGGTCGTAACCTGCTTGCAGGATCAAATTGGCGCGCAGGTTTTGAGTCAGATGCAAAGCGGTCAGTTCACTCCCACACCCGATGTAATGAACAAGATACAGACTTGTTTTCAGAGTTTCCGTCCTTCGACTTCTACTCCCAACGGCTTCATTCAGAATGGAAACGGGCCGCAGGGACAAGGAGGACAGGAAATGACGGTAGGGGACGCCTTAAAGCATATGCCGCCGGATGTTTACGCGTGCGTGCAAAATAAACTTGGAGGGAGTTTTCCTTCCTCTTCCAGTCCGGCCGATCAGAACTTCGGCCAAGCGGTGCAATCTTGCTACGCGGCCAATCCGCCGCACTTTCAAAACCAGGGGCAATTCAATCAGCAAGGCTTTCCTCCGGTAAACCAAAACGGACAGGCGCCGTTCCAACCGCAGAACGGTTCATCGACCTCCATGTTTCCGCCGTCGGAACCACAGCCAGGCAGTTACAATAATTACGGCAGCGTTTCCGGCACACCTCCGATTCCTCCTTTCCAGGGAAGTTCGACTATGAACTTCCAAGGCGGCCAGCAGCCCGTGCCGAATAGTTATCCTGCGCCGCAGCCCTATAACAGCTCGTCCACTTCTTTGCCTCCTCCGGGAAGTTTGCAACCGATGCCAGGCACGCAGACGCAATCCAGCTCTTTGCAGAGCTCCGGCGGAAACATCCTTAATGCCATTAGTAATTTCCTAAGATAGAAAATTCGTGAAAAGGGAAAGCGGCCTACCGGCCTGCCACTCGAACCGTATTCGGAAAGGTACCCAAAAATCTATACTCTCCTTTTCTTAGTTCGGCGTTCTATCTGGTTACCCCCTCCCCACGTCCAAGTAAAGTTTTGAAAAACATTAATAAAATCTAGGTAATTAGGTTGGTACGATAAAAAAATATTGACTGCTCCGAATCGTGAACGATGTTAGAACTATTATCCGGAGACAAAACGAGCATATCTGCATCCCGGATTTGAGAAGCTGCGTCACCCCATAAACTTACCTCCACTCCTCAACTCACTATTTCTTAGACATAACAAATATTGCGCTTAAGAGCTGAATGTTTGCCACCTGTTTGACATCTTATATATTATGTGTTATAGTGGCTGTGTTTGCAATTCTAAAACTTGAACGGAATTTACCAGGTTTCTTGAGCCAGAGGAGTGGCGGATAAAAGGAGGACTTATTTTGATGGGCTTTGTCCGAATGGTGGCGTTGCAGTTCAGTTTCTCGAACCCAAGCGTGATACCGACGACAGTTAGACATATAGATTGGGAGACGCAGGCGGAACGCACTACTCGCAAGAATAGGACGGACGGTACCATGATCATTGAACCAACCGAAGGTTGCTCTCTCCTAGAGCTCCTCGGGGATTTGGAGGTGGCGGGATACGAGCTGGTAGATGCCTTTTACCAGCAACGTATTGATGCCAAAGACCCGCGCGGCGAGAGGACGTACCACATGGTGCGGTTCCTGTTTGCCAGTCGCGAGTTCGCGGAGCCGTCCAAGTGGTTCAAGAGCATACGAGACAAGCTCTTGAACGAACTCCGAACGATTTGCGAAAACGCACTATGGCGAACGAGGTGCTTTCTCAATCCATTCTACGAGAACGGCGAGGAAGTCGTGGACCAACGCTTCGTAAGCGTCAACCTAGAAGTGCGTCAGCCGCTTTTTCACCCAGACGGTCAGCCGGTCACGATCTGGAAGAGAAACGAGGAAGGCAAGCGAGTCGGAGATGCTCCGGTCCCGCTTACCTCCTCGCACCGCCTACGTATGGTAGGCAGTTGCGTTAAACTAATGTGATTCCGTAGATGCGGGCACACATATGGTGTCCAAAGCGAACCAAGGATGGTTCGCTTTTTCATTTCTAAAGATCTCGATCTCTCAAATTTGGACAAGTCTTGAAAAAACCGTTCGATACGGTACTGGAACTGGCCAGTTGTCCTACTGTGCTCCGATTATTAGACGACATTCGAACTTGTCTATCGGCGTAGCTTACCCTACCCCTCAACTCACTATTTCTCCAAGGATTTACTTTAACTGACGTCTCTGCTACCTTTAGGAAGATTCCTGTAAATATTAATGTGAGGGAGGTGATACGGATGGATCATTCTCGGGAAATCTTTTCTTCTGGAGATCCTGCGTCTCAGCCCCGGAACCGCCCAGATCTGTCTACCAGAGCCGGCTGTCTGCAAGAAGCGCGGAGGTTGGAAAAGCTGGCGGACACATACGCCGCCTGCCTGACACACCAGTTCAAGAGTCAGGCGCCGCTCCTGCGCGAGGCCGCTCGCAACATGCTCCGAGCGGCTGAGCAGAAGTGAATCGTCTATCGATCCGAAGGGTTTGCCAGTTGTCCTCAACAACTGGCATTTATTTCTAAACTTTTGCTAAAACTTTTAGCTCCCCAACACGGTCTTGAACCCCAAGGAATAAGATTCCATGGGGCTGTTTGGGTATGGGAATAGGGGATTAAACAACCGCCTAGGCCTACTAGCTAAATGAGACAAATAAGACACTTTTACGTGTCTCATTTTGCCGTCTCGCTGGTGAGAGACGCTTATTAGCCAGGCCATCAAATGAAACAAATGAGACGTTTTTTAAGCATGTTTAATGTCCCATTGACAAGCAGCACAGTGATGCGCTATGATGCTTATATGTTAAACAACGAAGATAGCTACACAGGAACCAAGAGATTGGCTGGAGATCTTGGGAAGGAATGGTTAGGGGTCGTTAAAGCTTGTCTTGAGGCGACAGGACGTTTTCACGGTGAGTTTGCGGGAGCTTGGGTTTGGCAGGACATGAAAGAAAAGATGGGTGGTGAAAATGAGAGGCCGTTTCCTAATTTAAAGCCCTTGGTAAGCTATGGAATTTTGCAGAAGACTGGATCTAGTCGGGGAGGTAGGAGGGCTTATTATGTTATGCCGGATAAAGAGGGGGTGGAAAGGGCGCTGAGGGAATTGGAAGCCATGAAATAATGGATCTGCCTTTTCAATTAAAGTTTTTTAAGAAGTTAGAGCTTTACCAATATTTAAAAGAGCTTGATCATAGCAGTTCGTTAGAGTGGAAAAACGAGAGAGCTATTTCTCTGGAAAAATTAAAAGCGGCGTAAACAATGATTGATATAAATAACCTTATTAGGTGCTTAAGTGAAAGACGTAAAGTTTTTCAGTCTGAAGCAGATTTTCAACACGAACTTGCTTGGGAGGCGCATAAGACATACCCGCAAGCGAAAATCAGACTCGAGAGAAACATGGCTGATAAAAGTACTTCGAGCAAAAAGGAGGTTGTTGATATCTGGATGGAGTATAACCGGAAGGTATACGCGATAGAGCTTAAATACAAGACAAGCGGGGCTACTTTAATCGATAATGGAGAAAGATTTAAACTCCTGGACCAAAGCGCTAGAGATTTAGGGAAATACGACTTTATAAAAGACATAGTGAGGCTGGAGGGCTGGAAAAAATCCGGTGGCGACAGCCACATAGATTATGGATATGCCATTTTCCTCACGAATGACGCTGGATATTGGAAGTCATCGAGTCGACCGGCCGCCGACGCAAGTTTCCGTATATACGAAGATAAAGAGCTAAAAGGTAAATTGGGGTGGTCTAATAAATCATCTGGCAGTAAAGTTTCGGACGGAACGATTAAAGGAAGAGAGAACGATCTTCAACTTTCTGGTTCTTATACTATCCACTGGAATAACTACTCAGATCTTAATAATAAAAAAGCTAGTTTTAAATATATTTTGGTAAGGATTTAAATTAACGATTATATATGTCAAAAAACGACATCCAAACCTCGCTCGATGATACAATTAAAAGCTCGACTCTCCAAATAACTGGAGACCTAACGGAAACTGCTATTGATAGTCTATTAAATAATAGTGCGCTAAAAGAAATTCCTGTTGTCCGCACGATAGTTAATTTTTGGAAGGCCGGGGCCGATATTAAAAACGCGCTTTTTCTTAAGAAAATTATTTTTTTCTTAAACCAACTTAAAGATATCCCTAGTGAACAAAGAAGAAAAATGATTGAGAAAATAGATAACTCAAAGGAATATAGAATAAAAGTTTCAGAAAAACTACTTTATATCATCGACAAGTCTAATGATCACGTAAATTCTGAACTAGTAGCGCGCCTTTTTAGGGCGTTCATACAAGAAAAGATAACCTACGATGAATTTTTACAGACTTCTCATATCATAAAAGATATTACTCCTAACGATCTCCGCTGGTTCTTAAAAAACGCAAGAGAAGACATAGACATTGAAGGTATCGGAGAGTTAGTCGGATCTGGATTATTTAAGGTAAATTACGACCCTATTGACGTAAAGGTTACGAAAGAAGACGACTATGACGTATATTTGGAAACAAAAAGTGAATACAAAGCGTTTGTCAACGGCGGTGGGATTAGTGTTTCGATAAGTAATGCAGGAAAAATTATTCTTAAGTTTTTTTCTCTAGGGTAATTATTTATTTTTTTACTCCCGATCTACTACTTGAACTAAGTTCGAATCCTAGGGTGGAGTAATATAGTACTGGAACCACAAAACCCAGCAAGACACTGATCCACCTAGGTCTCCCTGATACATTTTCTAACCGCTCCGATTAATAGACGATATTAGAACTCGTCTTTTGGCCATTTAGAGCTAGACACGTCCGCTAACGAGACGGCAGATAATACGCAACATTAAATTGAGCTGGTGTGTCATTGTTAGTCGCCCCGCCAAGAACATAAATCGCATTTCCTGACATGGTTGCCGCAGAATCACTTAGGATTCCCTGCTGAGGGCCATTTTTTGAATAAGGAACTAGATTAAGCCAAGAGTTGGTAGCTGAATTGTAAGACACAACTTCGCCGTTTTCCTCCAGAACATAAACAAGACCATTTACATTAAACGCTTTCAGAATTGGACTATCAAAATTATTTGGAGGAGTGGTTCCGTTTGTCGTCATCTCCCAGGCGTTGGTAGCGGGATTGTATGCTTCTAAAGCTCCAGAATAATCACCAAAGACATACAAGAGTCCATTCACCTCTGTCGCTCCGAAAAGATCGGGAAAAGTATTTGAAAACGGCATTGGGGCTTTCGTCGACCAAGAATTGGTTTCTGTATTATAAACCTCCGTAGACAAATTTGGATTTCCATTAGAGTCATAACCTCCGATTATGTAGATATAAGCATCCAGCGTAGCAGCGGTGAAGTATGAACGGTAAGAGGGCATCGGGGTTCCTGTTTTCCAAGAGTTAGTTCTTGGATCATAGATTGCAGTGCCCTTACCCCCATCTCCGACGCCAAAAGCATAAATTTGCCCACCAAGGGATACCGCATCGAAACTTTGAGCTTCTGCTGGCATCGGGGCTTCGGTTGCCCATGTGTTGGTAGATGGATCGTAAGCTTCAACGGTCGATAGCGCACTCTCGTTATTGGGCGATCCTCCTAGAGCGTAAACAAGATTGTAGTCAGAAACGGCCACTAGGCCCCACCTGGCGGTTGGCATAGGCGCCTTATCTTGCCAACAATTTCCATAAATGACACAATAGCCATTCGATTGCGCGGTTATAGAAGTTGTGGTGCTATTTTTGTTTGGATAAGAATTAGTGTTAGAAACTAAAAGCGGGTGTTGTAAAAATATAAAATACCAAACTCCCACTAATACCAACGCTCCGCACATGATAACAACGACAAGCCAAACCTTCTTCATTACTTATAAGTATATTACTTTCTCGGACATCCTGTATATAGAAAAACCCTCTGCTCCGGTGGTAGGATTCGAACCTACAACCATCTCCTTAACAGGGAGTTGCTCTACCATTGAGCTACACCGGAATGAAATTTTAATGGGCAACCTACGACTACCAAACAGCCCATTACAGGCTGGTAGAAGTATAATGTTTCGGGTACAGTAAGTCCAGTATTTATAAACATTGACAGCGGAGCATATCTTTCTCTATCCTTCCTTATTAAGAACAAAACATGAAAGGCCGGGTTTCCACGATTTCGTTTATTATTTCCTATCTCCTTTGGAACAAAGGGGACGGGATTTTGAGTATTTGACGCAATCAGCAAAACCCTCCCGCCCCTTTATCCGAAGGGGCGTTTTTTGTTCTAAGCACCTTATTAGAAAAAAGGGGGCAGACAAAACGGTTCACGCAGTTTCCGCGCAGCGAATTCCTAGAGGAGGTTGAAGTGTGAAGAGAAGCGGCGCCAAACAAAGCAGCGTCTCCGGGAAAACGCACAAGAGCGTCGGCAAAATACAAAACGCCAGCCGTCAGCGGTTGCTGCAGAAACCGGTGTTTTACTTTGCGGCCAAACCGAATGATGCTTTGGCCGCGAAGGCGCTGGCGGTAGTGGCCGCCGCCGGATACAAAACGCAGCTTCTAAGTGTTGGAAGCGGAGAAGTCGCAATCTGCGTTACCTTCGTTACCGCTTCAATCAGGCAGCGGCGCATCGTCGGCATGTCGCCGTGCCATTGTGCGAACAGCACGGACGGAGGCGATCCTTTTGTCGTGCGTCTTTGCGATGAGACGGTTGCCAAGAAGGGGAGTGCCGCTGACGGCGATGGTTTGAATGGATTTACCAGATCCGTTCTCGACGCCGCGAAGCGCTACGACAGGTGGCGGCCGGATCTCGGCCAAGTCGCACCGTTCGCCATCAGGATTAACGCCCTTACGGCGGAAAACCAAAGGAGATTTTTCTCCTGGCTGGACAGCGTGGCGGAACGGCTCCGCATCACGCGTAAAACCAAAACCCGCCTCTGAGCCGGATGACCGGAATCCCGATTGCACCCCGCCCGCAGCTTTGCTTGCGGGCTTTCCTTTGCGCTTATTACTTAAAGCGCGGCAATGAGCTAAAATTAAGTAAAGCAACATGAACGGAAGGCAAGATAAAAGGCAAACTGATATCTGGTTTTTCGCCGCCGCCTCTTTTTTAAACGACTTTGGACATTTTTTATTTACGGCCATCTGGCCGGTTTTCGTCACCGTCACGCTCGGCGCCTCCGTCACTTTCTTGGGTTTCGTCGACGGATTCGGCACGGCTATGGAATCTATTTCCCAGGCCGTGTCCGGCATGCTGTCGGACAAGATACGCAAACGAAAGATTTTTATTTGGCTCGGGTACCTTCTTCCGTCCATTGCCTCGCTCATTTACGCTTCTTCTTACAGCGAGTTCCAACTGACTCTCGGAAAGTTTTTTGACCGTTCGGGAAAAATGCGCGACGCGCCAAGGGATGCGATAGTCGCGGACGAAACCGAACATGGTAAAAGAGCAACGGCGTTCGGCGTGTTGCGCGCCGCCGACAGAGGAGGGGCTTTTCTAGGTCTGGCCGCCTCGGCGATTTTGGTGTCTTATTTAACCTATCGGCAGCTTTTTTTGCTTTCCGCCATCCCGGGATTCATCGGAACCATGATTATCCTGTGGTTCATACGCGAGTCTCGGCCGACGGACGGTAGTGATAAAACGGGTATTTCGCTTAAGAATGCCGGCAGCAGCCTAAAAATTTTTACTTTCTTGTCGCTTGTTTTCACCCTAGGCTCCTTTTCCGATTCATTTTACATACTGGCGGCGGAAAAAAGGGGAATATCCTTGGTAATCGTTCCCCTTATCTACTTGGCTTACGTGTTTGTATCGTTTGCTTCGGCGGTTCCTTTCGGGAAATTGGCCGATAAGGCAGGAAGAAAAGCGGTGCTGGCCGTGGCATACGTTATGCTCGCGGCCGCCAACACCGTGTTCATCTTCTCCAAAAGTATATTGTCGTTCGTCCTGGCTTTTGCCGTTTACGGCTTGCATTACGGCGCCTATAAAGGAAACGTCAAAGCTTTTGTCGCCGATCTGTCGCCGAAGAACATGCGTGCCAGCTACTTGGGCGGATTTGAGATGCTGGTCGGCTTGGTTTCCTTACCAGCCTCAGTTTTGGCTGGGTTTCTCTGGCAAGGCGTCAGTCCGACAATGACTTTTTCTTTTTCGATTTTAACGTCCCTGCTGACGTTGTTGATAATTCCTTGGGTCAAAGAGCCGAGAAGCGACGTTTGATGGAAAAGCGTGTGGATAACCGGCGTTGTTGTCACCGTCGGCAGTGATATAATAAGAACGTATGAAGAAAGATAAAGACATTGTTTCGATAGTTATCGGCGTTGTGGTGATCGCTTTGATAGCCGTCGGAGTGTTTGTGGCTTTGCGCCAACCATTTGCTAGCGTTCCGGGAAGCGGCGTCGGTCCCGCTGGCACTTCCACCATCGCCACCTCGACTTACGTCCCGCCGGCGGTCGGCATTGTGCAGCCGGTCCTTCCCATTAACGAACAGGCCAACGTGATAGTCGACATCACCGCCGCCGGTTTCAGCCCGCAAATCGTCACGATCAAACCAGGGGAGTCGGTAATCTGGACCAACCGTGATCGCGCTGAACACTGGATAGCGCCTGATCAGAGTAACCCCTATCCTTCAAACGGCACCTGCGGTTCGGCTTTTAACTCCTGCCGCGGCTTGAATCTCGGGGAAAGCTTCCGCTTCACTTTCACTAAAATCGGCACCTGGGATTATTATGACAAACTGAATCCGAAATTTGTCGGCCAGGTAATAGTCCAATAATAAATTATTGAATGTTTAGCGATTACGCCTCTAATCAAGCGCATCACTAATGGCAATTCCGAGGAAGGAAATAAAAATTAAAACCGGACAGCATGCTAAGCCTGGTTTTACCTTGGTCGAGATGCTAATTTACATCGCCATTTTCAGCATCATCGGCGGGATAATGCTGGGCATCTTGAACCGTTCCATTACCACGAACCAAACTGAAGTGGCGACCGACGAGGTGACTAGCGAGCTAAACTCCTTACTTACCACTGTCCAAACCCAGGTCAACGAATCGAGCAACTTAGAGGTTTATCCGAGCGCCGGAAATCTTTCAGCACCGACCTCAACCGGCAGTTATCTGAAGTTGCGAATGAGCGCGACCTCAACAGATCCGACTTGCATCTATCTGAGCACCAGCACGGTTTACATTGCACAAGGACCCGATCCTACCAACCAGTATCTTTGCAATACCGCCAGCGCTGCGCCCCTTACGACCTCCAGAGTCGCGGTGAATAATCTCACCTTTACGGAGCTGACCGTGGCCGGCGGGCACGCGAGCGTCACCGTTTCCGCACAAATAACCTACAACACCACTAATCCGGCCTTCGCAATATCCAAGACTTTGCAATCGGCTATCGGCCGCGTTTCCGCAGCGACTTTTGATGACAATCTTTTGCCAAACGCCGACAATACCTTTGATGTCGGACAGGTCTCTCCAAACCTTCGTTGGAGAAACGGCAACTTTGCCGGAACGGTGACGATCGGAACTGCTAGTGGTGGGGGGTTGGGGGTTGGGACAGAATCTCCGTCCGGCGTTTTAAATGTTGTAGCGTCATCGACAAATTCTCTTGTAGTTGCCAACAACGGGGATGTCGGTATTAATACGACAAACCCCTTATACCAATTGCAGGTTTCAAATTCCAATAGTACGGGCGGCGGTATTGGTTTATTGAATGGCGACGGCCAATTATTACTGGGTAATTTAGTGCAAGCCGGCGCCGGACTTATCGGGTGGAACATAAACGAGGTAGCAGGCAGTAATAATTTAACTTACGCGTTCAGTAATGTGCCGACTGTGATGATTAGTAATCTTGGAAGGTCGGGTGAGGCTTTGGAAGTAGATACTGCGGCAACTGGCACGGCGGGGAGCGTTATCACTTGGAATACGCCATCTATTTATTTAGGAACCAATGGAGACGTTGGAATTGGAACAACGAATCCAACCTATGCCTTAGACGTTACTGGTAATGAGAGGGTTTATTCAACTAACATTCCTAGTAATAGTCAATTATTAGAATTACAACTAAACGCATCCGGAACACCAACGTTTAATTTTCTAGATGCTTCTAATTCAGGCGGAACTAATCAGCCGGAAGTTCTTTTTTCTCTGGAAAACTCCGCTCAAAATCTATTCGAGATACTTGGTAAATCTGGTGGGGTTGGTATTCAATCGAGATTAACTATTAATTTGAACAGTGGCGATGTCGGAATCGCAACCACGACTCCGCAAGCTACTTTAGACGTGAACGGGACAATTCGCGGGGACTATTGGAATTCAGCTCCTAGTTCATCTTTACCGGCTATATATCTGAACAATCAGGGCGGTTCGGGAGATGTTGGAACGATTGATATAGCGCAGGGTACGGGTCTTACAAATATTGTGGCTGGAGCCAAAATAAACAGTGCTGGCAATGGATACAATTACATTGGTACGCGCGGCGCTTCAAGGATTGAACTAAACGATGGGGGAATGTACATATATACCGGCAATACGACGAGCGGGACTGCTGGAGGA
>JAMCXR010000018.1 GCA_023474185.1 Patescibacteria group bacterium
GGTCAAGGGCGCAGCAAACCTTGTACGGTCCCCCAACCGAACACGTGCAGGAACCGGCGTCCAAAATCGAGCTGTCTCCCCCGGGATACGTGGAGTTCGGCTGGTATTTGTCGGCGGTGGAGCAGACAGCGGACACTTGGACAAGACCCCAGTTACATTTGTCGTTGCCAAGATAATAGCCCGCATCTATGCATTTCGTCTCATACTGAGTCCACGGACTCCCAGACCCGCAGGCCGGTGCGCCGGACGTTGGGCACCCGCCGGAATCGGTGTTCGACGGTCCGTTGTCGCAGGTCTGGTTGGCATAAGCGGACGGGTTGCAGTAGTTGGGATCATTGGGTGAAAGTTGGCAAGCGGTATAACTTCCGGAACTGTAAGTGGACAAACCTTGAAACATAGCGCCGTCAGCCAACACTGGCCTTGGTATGATTAGGTAAATTATGGCGTAGACCCCTATTGCGGCTACAAACAACAACCAAAACTTTTTCATACTAATTTTTCAACACAATTGTACCAAAAAAATTACAGAATGCATTGTTGAATACGAAAAGGCCGCACTCCATGAGGAATGCGGCCTTGCAGGCACCGGAGTAGCTTCCTACTTAGTGCCTGCGTAAGGGAAGGCCTCCCGTAAGACGGTCAGGGAGGCGGGGGCGAAGGGTAAATGACCGTTGGTTGGAACGTCGAATTCAATACCCACGTTCCCGCCAACCGTTCGCCCGTAAGCGAACAATCGAACGTTTGGGGACTTCACCACGGCGATTACCTGGCCAGCCTCAACCCATTGGTTGTTTTTGACCAAGAAGTCTAGACTGTCACCAGCGTAAGCGACCGACTCCCCTTTGATGACCGTCCCTACAACGATGGGGGCACGAAACGGCAAAATGGCTGCAACCTGGGACGTCGTCCCGTCAGGCGGCCAAATGTTAATGGTGCCTGACATTGGAGTCCGTAGAACGGTTCCCTGTGGTAGATCAAACACAAGCAGGTTTTCGCCACGAATGATCCCTTCAGGATCCATTTTCCCGCTCGTCCAGTAGGGGTCGCCGAGCATTGCCTCGCCAGGCGTGCTCGGCTTGGCCGGAAACGTCTGCTTGACTGGTACTGTAGTTGCAGTGGGTGTTGCGGTAGCCGTTGCCGGAACCTTGGTCGTGGCCGTCACCGTGGGTACCGGAACGGTGACCTGGGGTGACGTAACGACGGGAGCCGGGGGTTGGACGACGATGTGCTGCCTGTTAGGCTGGATTGAGACGGCGATAGCGATACCGATCGCTATCGCTATCCCTATTCCCACGGAGAGGACCCAGGAATGCGACGTAACAACCGGTCCGCGACGCGGTCCTACAGCCATCTCGGGTCACCTCTTTCTTTCCCTTACTTTTACTTATTTTTGGGATACAAGAACTGATTCAAGTTTGACAACTTTTCTGGAAAATGTCAATGGCTGGGAAAAGCCTGTGTTTGGCGGTTTTTTGGGGGGATTAAAAGTCTGTTTTTATCGCACCAGCTACCTCTTCTTTGATCACTTAATAAGCGACAGCAACTCGGGATTATGTGCCAATATGTTTTTCCGTCACTCGAAATGATTTAATAAATATAAGTATCAGAAAACGTCTTCATATCTCCATAAAAGAAGACGCCCATACAAGAGTGTCTCCTGTTAAATAAAACGTTGCGCGAAGCTAGAACATTATATCCTCCTCGGCGCGGGTATAGGTGTGTATTTCCTTTTTGGAAAACCAGAGATTAAGCTCGTTTTTCGCCTCCTGCGGATTGCCTGAAGCGTGGACTATGTTGTGAATCGACCTCTTTTCCAGATTGCCCAATATGGCGGAATCCACGGAAAAGTCTCCGCGGATGGTCCCCATTTCCGCCTTAGCCGGCAAAGTGTGTCCGACTATTTTCCTCACCATATCTATGGCGTGCACGCCCTCGATGGCCACAGCCACGACGGGACCGGAAATCCAGTACTCGAAAAGCCACTCGCGTATCATTTTGCCTATTTTCACCGGATCGGTGGTCCCGACGTATTTTTTCGGGTCAAGTCCGTTCTTAACATAATCTTCGAGGCTCTTGTTCCCAACGGCCGTAAGCCACTCCTGGCTCTTTGGCAAATGCTGGTCGATTATCTTTTTATCGGCTTGAATCATTTTCACGCCGATAATCTTCAAGCCGCGCTGCTCCGCGCGGCGTATAATTTCTCCGACCAATCCCCTTTTTACTCCGTCCGGCTTTACTATTAAAACCGTGCGCTCTTCTTTTATTTTCATGTCTGATTTTACCTTTCTTTTTCTTTGTTAATGATTAAATGTAATTCATCCAGCTGACTTTTATCGACCTCCGAGGGAGCCTGCATCATAGGATCCCTTCCGTCTCCGGTCTTCGGGAAAGCGATGACTTCTCGTATGTTCGGTTCCCTCTCGAGAAGCATCACCAATCTGTCCACTCCCGGAGCTACGCCCCCGTGCGGCGGAACCCCGTACCTGAAAGCTTGCAAGAGGTGGCCGAATTTCGCCTGCACGTCCTCCGGCCTGTTGCCCATCGCTTCGAAAACCGCGGACAAAAGCTCCGGATCGTGCGTCCTTATCGACCCCCCACCGATTTCGTAGCCGTTCAACACAAAGTCATACTGCTTGGCTTTGATGGACGATGGATCGGATTGAAATTTGTTTTTGAAATCCTCGACGCCGTTAACCCTGGGCTGGGTGAACGGATGATGAACCGCGTCCCATCTCTTTTCCGTTTCCTTCCACTCGAACATCGGGAAGTCGACCACAAAAAGGAAAGCTAATTCGTCGGGGTCGTCTTTGTTTTCCCTCACGTCCGGTTTGTCGCTACCGTAATTCTTTATCGCCTCGTCGTAGCTCATTCGCGGTATGCGGCCGCTGCCGTCCAGTTTTAATTTCTTATTCGGATAAAGCTTTTTGACGAGGCTTAAGTACATTTCCTCGACTAAACCCATCACGTCGTCTTCGCCGACGAAGCTCATTTCGATATCGAGTTGGGTGAACTCCGGCTGACGGTCTCCGCGCGTGTCTTCGTCCCTGAAGCATCTCGTAATCTGGAAATATCTTTCAAGACCGGCAATCATTAAAAGCTGCTTGTACTGCTGGGGAGATTGCGGCAAAGCATAAAACTTTCCTGGATAAAGCCTGGAAGGAACGAGATAATCTCTCGCGCCTTCGGGAGTGGATTTGGAAAGAATCGGGGTCTCGACTTCGGCAAACCCGCGCTCGCCCAGGAATTCGCGCATGAATCTTATGACCTTATATCTGTTTCTTATGTTTTTCGTCAGTCGTTTCCTGCGGAGATCGATGTATCTGTATTTCATCCTGGTTTCCTCGTCTATTTCGTATCCGTCACCGTCTATCGGGAAAGGCAGGGCCTCGGATTTCGCAAGAACGGTTATTTCCGATACGGCAATCTCAAGCTGGCCGGTGACAAGGTTGGAATTTTCCGTTCCTTTCGGCCTGTCTTTCACTTCACCTTTAACGGATACGACCCACTCGGGCCGCAGCGTTTCCGCAACCTTATGCGCTTCTCCGGCATCCGGAGCGGCAACTAACTGAACCAGACCTTCCCTGTCTCTTAAATCGAAGAAGATTATTTTCCCGTGATCCCTGCGGCTGTCTATCCATCCGGCAAGCTCTACCTTCTCCCCTTTCTTTTCCAAAATCTCACTGGTCAATATTCGCACGCTCCTAGTGTAAACCGGCTCGGCGGAAAATGGAAGCAAAAGCGGGACCGGCTGGCCCCGCTTTAAAAGTGGTTCACACGTTCTGCCTTCTGGCTTCGCTATGAATAGCGGCCAGTCCGGCAAGGAGGGTAAACTGTTGCCACGGCGTATCGACGTTGTGCGGCGCAAGTTCATATCCGCGATCTTCCGATGAATAAAGCTCGGGATCTAAACCGCAGGCATTCCCCGGACAACTCAAATGAATATGACCGTTGGGATGCGCTACGGACCGGAACTCGCCCATGCGGCTTCGTCCGTCCTCGCCCATCATCTTACGATACGCCATATGCATTGCCTGGGCCGCCAACCTTGCGACATCTTCCGGTTCAGACCTTATCCATTCTGCTAAGGCCTTGCTAATCCCCGCACCCAGCGATCCGCCATGCAACCCCGTGTCGAAGCTTGTTTTTACGGTCATGATTTGCTTAACGGCACACTCTGCTTTGACTGGTTCGGCGAGCAAGGTTGTTAGAACCTGCGCTGTGGCGGCTATCGGGAAAATTCTTCCATGATCTATCCGATAAGATTTGCCCGTTCCGCTGCAGAAGTTGCACTCGCCGCCGTACTCCTTATCCCTGCCAGTGCCTCCGCACATATCGCATTTCTTATCTTCTCGGAGATACGGAAGATTAATTCCTATCTCGGCGAATCCGTCTGCGCCCGCAATGCGGGAGCAGGAGGAGTTGAAACCGAAAACCGGAGAATCTGCGTCGGACTCAAAACGCTCAAAGCCGAACTTTTCCGACAGCGCACGAACAATCCTCGCGTTCGGCAGATCCGCGCTTTGAGTCAGTGCCTCGTGACGAATTCTAAAAGCCGGCGATGCGACTTTCTGGTTCCAGACAAGCTCATACCAACACGGTGGCTCATCGCGAAGAGGATACGTAAGGAACATCGGTTATTCCCCCCCTTTTTTTTGGTGCAAAAAAAACGGAAAAGCGGTATTCCGCTTCAGTTTTAGCTAAAAACGGTTCAAAATTCAACCTTTACGCTGGAACACATTTAATTTTCCGTCGTTGAAGATAATTTTAATCGTTCCGGACAAATCCGTGCGATAAACCTCGCCGTATTTCAAAAGTTCGGCGACGGTGGACGTCGCTGGATGACCGTAGTTGTTTTTACCAACCTCTATTACAGAAAGCAGGGGGTTTGCCTTGCTTAAAAATTCCGGAGTAGACGAGAAACGCGATCCATGGTGCGAAACCTTTAAGACGCTGACCGGACCCGAAAGGCGTCCTGCAATTTTACGCTCTAAGTCAGGCGGCGCATCGCTCATGAAAAGAAAACTTGTTTTCTCATATTTGAGTAAAAACGTTATTGCTTCTTCGTTTTCATTCCGCGAACCAATAAGCGCGGTATCGGGAGACAAAATCGTTATCTCTGCGCTTGTGTACCGAATCACATCTCCCGCCTTAACCGCATAAACGGAAATCTTCTTTTGCACCAGCTCGTTTTTTATATTTTGCCATTCGCCAAGCGTGGAATCGCACCCGTTGTAAATAAACGCGCCGATTTCATATCTATCGACTGTCTCGTACAATCCTCCGAGGTGGTCGAGCTGGCAGTGGGTCAGAATTATCAAATCGATTCTTTTCTCTAGCGGGCCGAGCGCTCGGCCCAGCTCCTGCAAAAGAACCCCGTCCCTCCCTCCGTCAATAAGAATTCGCACCCCTCCCCGAAGGGAAATAAGTTCGCCGTCCCCTTCTCCGACATCGAAAAAATCCGCCCGGAGCGCCGGCGAAGGCGTTAGGCACCAGATTAAGAGCACGGTATCAAATAAGGCCGCCGCCGAAAAGATTAATAACCATTTCTTCATATCCCGCAAGAAGATAAAGCGGCCAGGACAAGACCGCGCTTAAAGTCGATGAAACATATCCTCCCGTAGCCGTGACGAAAGTTAAAAACATCGTTGCCGGCAGAAGGGGCAGAATTAAGAGGTTGGAAAGAACCGCCCAGGGAGAAAATTGGCGGAAAGCGATAAAGATTATCGGCAAGACGGCGGTCTCGGCGGCGAGGGTTTGAATTACCAACCCTTTCCACCCATTCCAAAATCCTTCGGCTGTCTTAAACACTCTGGTAAGCCGTTTCTTCAAAAAAGGCTCGATATAAATCAGGCCAATGAGCGCGGCAAACGAAAGAGAAAATCCCAAATCAAAAATTAAAACGGCGGGGTTGATTAAGATCATAAGCAAAGCCGTCCAAATCAAAACAAATCTTACGTCCGTAAGCCGGCTTTGGTCTTTTAGAATCATGCCGATGATTCCCATCACTCCGGCCCGTACCAGCGAGGCCGAGGCGCCGGTCATCACAATGAAAGCGGCTATGGCGGCGGCAGTTACGGCGAATTTCCATCCGCGGTGCAGGATAAAAAAGCCTACGAGCGGCGCGAAATAACGGATAAAAATCATGACATTGTACCCGGATAACGCAGCTATGTGCGCCAAGCCGCTCCGTTTCAGAGCATTATTAAATTCCGGCGCAAAATCCCCTTTATCTCCCAGAAGCGTCCCTATCGGCAGAGCGGTTTTATCGGGCGGGAGCGCGCGTCTGACATTGCTTTTCAGGGAATCTTTCAATGCAAAAAGCGCGGATTTTATTTTCGAACCGCCGCCGCGCTCAATAATCTTCGGTGATACCGGCGATCGGAACGATATTCTTCCTCCGGGCTGTTCCTGTAAAATCCCTTCGACTTTCACCAGGTCTCCGTATTTCAATAACGCCGATGAATAGGTTGTGGCTGAAATTTCCGCGTTTTTCCCGGCTGGCCTTATAAGAAACTCCTGCGTCCCGCCGTTTCTTTCGGGAGAATCGCTTACTATCCCATAAAAGCTAACCTGTTCGCCGAAAACCAAGCCGCGTTTTTTCCATGAAACCCTGAAGCCATAATAAAAAACTCCTAATAAAACAAAGAACAAAAGAATGGAGGCAAAAGGCAAATTCAACCTGAATTTTAAACACAGAAAAATCAAAAGCAAAGAAACCCCGGATAAGCCAATAATCCAGTTTATTCTTATGCTGGCCAAACCGATGCCCAGCATGAAGAACGTGGCAGACACCGCTGCCTTATTAATGTGCATGTCTATATATTAGCACTCTTCGGTGTCTGTACGGCGTCCCGCTTTTAAAACAGTGGAGTGGCGAAGCTGACGCCGCGTACTTCAAAGCCCAATGTTCTTCAAGGGGTGAAGCGGTGGGCAATGCTGGGATCGAACCAGCGGCCTCTTCGATGTGAACGAAGCGCTCTAACCACTGAGCTAATTGCCCCTTGACGCGCCAAAGTTTTGGCGCAGGCAGTCTGCGGAAAAGTATAAACCAAAAAGCGCCTTTTATCTAGGCGCCTTTGGAATTATTTTTTATAATTTATTGAATCTCGGCAGTCGCTCCGGCCTCGGTAAGCTTCTGTTTGAGCTCTTCTGCTTCTTCTTTTTTCAGCCCTTCTTTCACCACCTTCGGGGCTCCGTCGACCAAATCCTTGGCTTCCTTAAGTCCCAAGCCGGTGACTTCTCGGACGATTTTAATCACGTTTATCTTCTGCTCTCCGGCTGCCTGAAGCACGACGTTGAAAGAGGTTTTTTCTTCGGCTGCGGCCGTTCCTCCCGCGGCAGCTCCGCCGGCAGCGGCCGGCATGGCCGCGCTGATGCCGAACTTCTCCTCCATGGCTTTCACTAATTCAGCCAGCTCGACAACGTTCATTTTTTCTACTTCCGCTATGAATTTGTCCTTGTCCATTTTTTATTTGTTTTGCGTTTATTTTATTGCGTTTGTTTCGACTTTTCCTGAAGGATATACATAAACATCCTCAAAGGCGCTGTAAGAACTCCCAGAAACTGTGCAAGAAGTATTTCTTTCGACGGCAGCTGGCCTATCGCTTTTACCGTATTGGCATCAATGGCTTCCTTTTTAACCAAATCGAGCCCTCCCAGGATTTTAAAGCTTTCGAATTCCTTGGAGAACTTATAAGCCTTTCCGGCCGCGGAGCTGATGTCGCCCTGCGCAAGAATCGTCCCAACCTGCGCTTCATAGGAAGTCGGGTCGAAATATATTCCGTTCTCCTTGAGAATTATCTTCAAAAGCCTTTTCTTGATTACTCCGAATTCGGCCTCCGCCTCTTTGAGCGATTTCTTCAAAGAACGGATGTTTTCGACTTTCGTGCCGGAAAAATCCGCAAAAATAGCTGAACCGGCGGAAGAAAACTTCTTTACCCCTTCTTTGACCGCTTCTTCTTTTTGTTGTTTAGTCTTCATTAAAAAATAAAAACTGCGATCCGCAGTTTAAAAGGAATCTTCCTCGGCGGGGCTTACTTTAGCTCGCCATATCCTTGGCGAGGGACGGGTGCCCGCTGTCTGCGGAAATCGTGATTTGATAATAACGCTATCTGGCAAAAACGTCAACCGCAAAACCTGGCGGTGCGGGCCAGGTTTATTTAAGCCTAGCTTCCTTGTGCGCCGTTCTCTTTTTACAGCTGGGACAGTATTTCACGTACTCCAACTTCCGCTCCACCTTTTTCTTATTCTTGCGGGTATAATAATTCATTTCTCCGCAAGCGGAGCATTTTAATCTTATTAAATTTTCTGCTGCTTTTGATTGCGCCATATATATTTGTATTCATTTACGCGGAGCCGATGGTCGGAATTGAACCGACGACCTACTCCTTACCATGGAGTCGCTCTGCCTACTGAGCTACATCGGCGTCCTCCGCCAAGGTTTTGGAACGCCAAGGCGTCAGCGATACCACTATATACTGTTTCTTTAATTTTGAAAACCAGCGGAGCCGATGGTCGGAATTGAACCGACAACCTTTGCTTTACAAAAGCACTGCTCTGCCTATTGAGCTACATCGGCACCTTTCACTAAAGCTCCGGATACCCTGCTCCCGTGTTAAGGAAGTTAAGCATTCCGTAGCCTTGGCGAAGGATGGTGCGTGGGGAGGGATTCGAACCCCCGTAGCCGCTAGGGCGCCTGATTTACAGTCAGGTGCGATTGACCGCTCCGCCACCCACGCGCTGCGATTTTTTCCGAGCAACCCGGGGAAATTATAACTTATTATCGCTATTATTCAACTTACTGGTGATAAAATTGTCCGCCTTGAGAACGACAACTTTGAGCCGACGGAGAATTTTGTCCAAAGACTTTTGAATAGCCTGATCTATCTCGTCCAAGGGAATCTTCTCCCACGGCTTCTTCCTCTTGTCTTCCGCTTCGGAAGCGTTAACCCTGGGCAAACCCAGAGATAAAACATAAACCATAACCCCAAAGGCCAAAATAAGTGCCAGGTTGATTATGAAGGAATACATGGCTTAGAGCTCGTAACGCATGAACCTTTCCACCGTAATATTTTCCCCAACTTTGGCGATAGTTTCTTTGATCAAATCGCCGATAGTCACCTTTTCGTTGCGAATGTACGGCTGGGTCAGCAACTCCGGAACGTCAACCGGCTCCATCGCCGCTATTTGCATGGTTATGGCGTGTGCCAAATCACGAAAAGGATCGGAGCGGCCGACGAAATCGGTCTCGCAATGGATTTCCAAAAGGACTCCAATCCGGTCGTTGTGCACATAAGAAATGATTATGCCCGTGTTGGCGTCTCTTTCCGCCTTTTTTTCAGCGATTAGCAATCCTTTTTCCTTGATCAAACTCAATGCCTTATCGAAATCGCCGCCAGCTTCCTCCAAAGCCTTTTTACAGTCCATCACGCCGGCGCTGGTCACTTCCCTCAATTTTTGCACGTCTTTTGCGTTAACCATTTTGTTTGTTTTCTGCTTGTTTGACCGTCGCGGCCTCGTACTCCTTCCGGCCTTCTTCTATTGCCTGGCCGATAACATCCATCACATAACCTATTGTTTTGACGGTCTTGTCGTTGACCGGAATCGGATAGTCCGCCAGCTCAGGATCGACATCGGTGTTGACGGTGGCCACGGAAACCACACCGGCCTTCCTAGCCTCGCGAGCCGCTAAAATATTTTGGCGGAGATCAACAATAACCATCACCGCAGGCATTCTTTCCATGTCGAAAAGGCCGTGGAAAAACTTATCCATCTTTTCCAATTCCTTCAAAATCTGCAAGCGTTCCTTCTTGGTGTACTTGCCGAGGTTTCCACTTTCTTGATCTTCCTTGATTTTCTTGAGCTGAGCGATTCTTTGCGAAATCACCTTAAAGTTGGTCAAAGTCCCTCCGAGCCATCTTTCGGAGACGTAAGGCATCCGCAGCCTCTCTCCGAGCGTCCTTACTGTTTCTTTGGCGGAGGGGGTCGTGCCGACGAAAAGTACGGTCCCGCCGCTTTTTACCTTGGATTTAATCGCCTCCGCCGCTTTGTCCAAGGCGCCTATCGTTTTTTCCAAATCTATGACTTCGACACCGGACTTCGTGGTTAAGATATTAGCTCGCATTTTTGGGTTGGTCCTCGACTTGCTCAATCCGTAAAACGCCCCGATTTCCATCAAGGCTTTAACGCGCGCTTCTTCGGCCGCGTTCAACTCGTGGATTTGCCCCTCCTCAAAAGAGGTATCGCTAGCATCTTCCAATAGTGTCTGATCCATACCGAGATATTATATTCCTATTTAGCCTTGTGTTCAAGCCTCCATTTCTCGACGAGAAGGTGGTCCCCGGAGAGAAGCTC
>JAMCXR010000035.1 GCA_023474185.1 Patescibacteria group bacterium
TTGACGTTATGTCCGTGTTGGCGCCCGAGGCGGCTGCTCCCAGATTGCTTCTTGCTCCGCTCACCGTTGAGGCTCCGGTTCCTCCGTCGGTGACGGAGATGGGACCCGGAGTTCCGTTTGGAGGAGATTGGGTGGGATTAACGAAGGCGTGGACGGGTTGGGCGGAGATTATTAGCCAAGCGGACAACATGAAAAGAACGGTGGGTAAGAAAACGGGAAAGAATTTAACTCTGTCGAGCGAGTTTCTCTTCATTTATGTTTTGATTATAGCAATTTACGGCCAGCCGCAATAGTAAGGTTATCAACAGACAACAGGATAAGCGCGCTAGTAAATTAAATCGCAGCTAATACAGGTAATCGACAGGAATATTCACGGACATGAGTCTAGCGACTAGTACTCTGCTAATTTCTGCGCTTTTTCGTGCTCGCGTATTTTTTGAATGGCTTTGGCCTCGATTTGTCTGATGCGCTCCCTCGTCACGTTAAAGACCCTTCCTACTTCCTCCAGGGTGTGGGTAGCGCCGTCTTTCAAACCGAACCGCATTTCGAGAATCTGCCTTTCGCGTTCGGTAAGTTCGCCGACTATTTCGTTTATTTGGTCGCGCAAAAGCTCGTAAGATGCTTTTTGCTCCGGAGTCAGGCTTTTTTCGTCCTTAATCAAGTCTCCGAGCATCGACTTGTCGTCCTCCCCGCCTATCGGCGACTCGAGCGAAACTACTTCCTGGGAAATCTTTTGGATGTTTCTGACTTTTTCGACGTCCATTCCCATTTCAATGGCTATTTCTTCAGTTAAAGGCTCCCGTCCCAATTCTTGAGCCAGCTTTCTTTTGACTTGGGTGTATTTGGAGATGGTTTCAATCATATGAACCGGTATCCTGATGGTGCGCGACTGGTCGGCTAAAGCGCGGGTAATTGCCTGCCTAATCCACCAGGTGGCATAAGTAGAAAACTTAAACCCCCGCCGGTAATCGAATTTCTCCACGGCTCGGAAAAGGCCGATGTTCCCCTCTTGAATCAGGTCGGAAATGCTTAGGGGTCCGCGGTTGACGTATCTTTTAGCGATGGAAACCACTAGCCTCAAGTTGGCCTTGATAAGCTTCTGGCGGGCGCCCTCGTCGCCGCGAAGAATCCGCTTGGCCAGCTCTTTTTCTTCCTGCGAAGTCAACAGTGGAGTGCGGCCTATTTCCCGAAGGTACATTTGCACGTTGTCGGAAACCGGCTCGCTGATATTGGTGGCTTCCATCAACTCCTTTTCGCTCACTTCCTCCCCCGGAATCTCAATGAGCGAATCGACATAGACCACCTTGATGTTCTCGCTCTCCAAACGATCATAAATATCCTCCAAAAAAGATGGATCGGTTTCTATCCGCGGAAAATAATTCAGCATTTCCAAATCGGTGACGAACCCTTTGCTGCGGCCGCGGACCAAAAGCTCTTCCAGCATCCCCTCCTGCTGGGTATTCAATTTTTCCGCTTTCAAGCGTTTGGTCGGCGCCGCTTTGCGTTTGGCGGCGGAAACGGCGCGCTTGGCGGCGGTTTTTTTAACGTTGGCCGCCGGCTTTTTTTTGGCCTGGGGTCTCTTTTTCCCCGCCGGTTTCTTCTTGGCGCGCTTAATCCTCAGCCGGCCATAGTGCCTCTTAGCCTGCGTTTTCTTTTGCATGTCTAATATCTTGGATTTTTTTGGATATTTCGTCAAACTGGCGGAGAACCGGAAGCAGCTTTTCCTCCCCATTTTGGCTTTCCAAAGAAGCGATTTCCCTGGCCAGGGAAGCCTTTTCGAGAACCAGACACTCTATCTCCAGCTCGCGCAAAAGAGCCTCTACTTCCTTGCCGACAAGTTCTTCGTCGACCAAAAGATCGGCCTCCAGGCCGCCGCGCAGCGCAATGATGTTTAACAGCTCCTTCGTCTCGGCCGGTAAAGCGTCGGCGCCGTTTTCCTCGGACAGAGAATAGGCAGCTAGATATTTTTCCGGCAAGTATCCCTTGTATGGCTCTATTTTTTTCTGCAATTCTCGCCGCTCAGCCAGCAACCCGAGGAGGCGTAAAGCAATCAACTCCCTTCTGCTTTCCGGTTTGAATTCCGCTCCTCGAACGCCGGAAACGACGCTCTCCGCCAGGGTCTCTCCCGCTCTGTTCCCGACCAAGGAAATTTTTTCCATTTCCTCGGTCAGCTCCTTCTCGCCCACTCCGGTTCGGTAAGACAGTTCTCTTATCCAGGAAGAACGCTCGATCGGGCTCCAAATCCGGCTGATCTTGTCCAGTACCAGTCTGATCGCGAGCCTGTCCGGAACTCGGCCGCCGTTCACCAAACGCCTGTCGAAAATGAAATCCATCGCCGATTTAGCCCGGCCGATCATCGGAGCCAAGCCTTCGGAATTTTTTTCCGCCGCCTCCGCGGCGTCCTTACTCTCGTCCCACTGAACGACTAGAACGCTAAAGTCGGCCGCCGTCGCCAAATCGATGGCTTTTTCCGCCGCCAGCCTGCCGGCTTCATCGTTATCGAACCCCAAAGCCAGGCGATTAGCCGTTTTTCTCAGGGTGCGCAGGTGTTCGGCGGTCAAAGCAGTACCGGAAGTCGCCACTGCGTTTCTCACTCCGGCCTGCCAAGCCATCAAAAAGTCCATTTGCCCCTCGAGCAATACGGCTAGTCCGCTGTCACGAATTTCTTTTTTGCTGCGCCAAAATCCGTAAAGAATTTTGGATTTGGCGAAAATCGGCGTTTCAGGGCTGTTAACGTATTTGCCGACGTTTTCGGTTTCGAGTTCCGGCAGTATCCGGCCGGTAAACCCGACTATTTTCCCGAAGTGGTTGTGAATCGGAAACATGATGCGCCCGCGGAAACGATCGATGTACTTGCCGTTGTCCGCCCTGAAAACCAGGCCGGAGCGGACGATATCCGCCAGTTCGAACTTGCGGTCGATCAGATTTACGGTTAAGGCGTCATACGATTCCGGGGCGAATCCTACCTCGAACTCCTCCATCGTTTCCGGTTTCAGCTTCCGGCCCTCGAGATATTTCAGGGCTCGGTTCGATTCTCCGAGCTTATCTCTGAAAAAATCGGCGGCGGAGCGTTGTATCTCGTAGAGCACGCCGAACTGTTTCTCCTCGGCAGGTGCGTAGCGCTTAAGTTCAACTCCGGCCTTCTCGGCTAAAATGCGCAGAGCCTCGTAAAATTCCAGGTTTTCAAATAAGGAAACGAATTTGATAACGTCGCCCCCGAGATTGCAACCGAAGCAATGCCAAATTTGCCTTTCCGGAGAAACTATCAAGGAGGGGGTTTTCTCGGCGTGAAACGGGCAGACTGCCTTAAAATTCCTTCCTGCCGGCCTTAACTCGATATAGCTTTTGAGCACATCGACGATGTCCAGTTTTTCTTTTATTTCCTCGATGGGAGAGGCCATGGCTATGCTTCACGCTTTCTTAATAACGCTTGTTCGATAATCGTGTCCAGCAGCAACGGGAACGGTATTCCGGAAGCCGAAGCGGCTTTCGGAAACAGGCTGTTTTCGGTCAATCCCGGCAAAGTGTTGGTTTCCAAAATAAACAACTTGCCGTCCGCCGTCAAAATGAAATCGCTTCGGGAGAAGCCGTAAGCCCCGATGGCCTTATGCGCCCTGACCGCGCTTCTTCGAATGTCGTCAGCAACCGAGTCGGCAAAGGAAACCGGACGTTCCTCCGTTTCCGTAGAATGATACTTGGATCGGTAGTCGAAGAATTCTCCGGCTGGAATCACTTGGAGCGGCTGGAGCGGTTCAACCTTCTCGCCGACCTCGAGCACGCTGCCGGCGATTTCCGTTCCGTCGACGTATTCTTGCACTATCGCTTCCTTGCTCAAGTTTAACGCCTTTTCCACTGCCGTCCACAAATCCTCGGCGCGCCGCACCAGACTCACGCCCAGAGACGAACCCTGGTCGGCCGGTTTGACTATCAGGGGCAAATCCAGAGGGACGCTTAAAGGATAACCCTTTCGCCAACCGGACTCGTAACGGCTAATTATTACAAACCGCGGCACATTCAGGCCAACTGCTTTAAAAAGACGATAGGAAAAAATCTTATTCATCCCCAGGGCGCTGGCCAGCGCGCCGCTTCCGGTATAAGGAAGATCAAAGTGCTCGAGTAGGTCCTGAACCGCGCCGTCCTCGCCGTACTTGCCGTGCAAAGCGACAAACATCACGTCAGCTTTGTTTCTAATTTCTTCTAATTCTACCGGCCATTTGCCGTCGCGGCGGATATGAACGGGAATGGCTTCGTACTTTTCCGGAGAAAGATCGGCCAAAACTCTCCGGCCGCTTAAAACCGAGATTTCGTGTTCCGGCGACGGTCCGCCGAATAAGACAGCGACGGATAGTTTTCTCACTGCCAAAAGTATAAGTCTCGGCGGAGCTTTCCGACAAGCGGCGGGTCAAAAGGAAAGCTAGCCCGTAAGCGACTTGGCCGTCCGCCAGCCGTCGATTCCCCAGAACTCGCCGGCCCTAAAAAAATAGCAGACGACAAGAACGGCTGCGTAAATAATGTGCTGATCGATCAAAAAGCCGTTGGGCACGATAGGCAAACTGTTCGAGGCGAAATAATAAAGCAGCATCAAAGCTGCCCCAAGAGGCGCCGACCATTTAATCCAAAATCCGAAGATGAGCGACAAACCCAAAAGCGTCAGTCCCCACTCATTGAACACGTTAATCAACCCGATGAGAAGCGGGTGGGTCAAAAATGCGTAAAATCCGCCAAATGTTTTCGCGCTCTCCAGAAACCCGGCCGCGCTCCACGAAGCGTTCAGAACCTTGGTGATTCCGGCATAAAAAAAGAGCCAGCCCAAAAGGACGCGTAAAACAAAAATCGATGCTTCTTGGTAACGGCTGAGAGTTTTCATCAGATCACTTCTTTTACGACGTCTGTAAATTCTAAACCTTTTCCACCCGCAACGACAAGGCGTTCAGGACGACTATAATCGAGCTCAAACTCATGACGAGCGCTCCCCATTCCGGGCGTAGCAATATTCCCCAGCGGTATAAAACTCCGGCGGCAACCGGAATCGCCACCACGTTGTATCCGGCAGCCCACGCCAGGTTTTCGCGCATTTTTCTCATCGTCCTCCGGCTCAGCCTTAAAAGGTAGAGAGCTCCCCTCAAGTCGCTGCTCGCCAAAATGACATCCGCCGATTCTATCGCCACCTGCGTCCCGCCGCCGATGGCTATGCCGATGTCTGCCTGGGTCAGACTCGGCGCATCGTTAATCCCGTCGCCCACCATGGCGACCATGCGTTTTTCTTTCTGCAAACTCTTAATGACCGACATTTTGTTTTCAGGAAGGACGCCGGCAAAATATTTTTCGATGCCCAAGCTGCCTGCCAAAAGTTTGGCCGTTTCCTCGTTGTCCCCGGTAAGCATTGCTACTTTGACCCCAAGTTTTTTTGCGGCAGCAATAACCGCTTTAGCTTCCGGACGAGGACTGTCCGCTAAAGCGATTATCCCGAGAACGCCGCCTTTTCCAGAAACCCAAGTCAAGCTTTTTCCCTCGCTGGCCAACCGGTCGGCTACTTCCGACCAGGCAGAAGTATCGATGCCCGATTCATTAACGAACTCCCGACTGCCGACGAAAACGTTCTCCCCGAGGACGGTGCCGCTGCCGCCTTTACCCGCCAATGTTTGGTAATTCTCCGCCGGACCGAAGCTCAAGTTCCGACTGCTCGCGGCTTTGACGATAGCCATGGCAATGAAGTGCATTGAGTTAATTTCCACCGAGGCGGCGGCGCGCAGCAACTCCGCTTCGCTCAAACCGCGCTTGGGCACGATGTCCGTCACGGAAAATTCGCCTCTGGTCAGCGTTCCTGTTTTGTCGAAAACCAAATACTGTAGCTGGCTGATTTTCTCCAACACTTCGCCGCTTTTTATCACCACCCCGTTTTTGGCGGCCAAAGAAGTGGAAATAGTGGTCACCGTCGGGATGGCCAACCCCAGCGCGTGTGGACAAGCGATGACTATCACCGTAATCGCCAAAGTCAGGGCAAAAACCAAACCGTTTCCCGAAAAAAAGTTCCAGAACACAAAAGCGAATATTCCGCTTCCCAAAGCTGCGACGGTTAGAATATTAGCCGCACGGTCGGCCAAAGCCTCGACTTTCGGCTTGGATTTCTGAGCTTGTTCGACCAAGGCTGAAACCTGAGACAAATAAGTTTCGCTGCCCGAGCGGCTAACGGAAATGGTTAGTGAGCCGTCATAGTTAAGGCTGCCTCCTATCACTTCCGAGCCGGGAGATTTTGGCACCGGTTTGGACTCTCCGGTGAGGAGCACCTCGCTCACCGAAGAGGATCCGCTCAAAACCGTTCCATCAGCCGGAATTTTTTCTCCCGGACGCACCAAGACCTTGTCTCCTTTTCTCAGTTTGAAGCTCTCGACATCGGAAAGATTGTTCTCCGATACAAGATGAGCCATAGGCGGAATCAGGTTTAAAAGCTCGCGCAGGGCGTCGGTCGTTCCGCTCACCGCCGCCATTTCCAGCCAATGCCCGAAAAGCAGAACCACTACCAAAGTCGTCGTTTCCCAATAAAAGTTGGCGCCTTTGAAAATAAAAGTGCTGGCGGCGGAGAAAAGATAGGCCGCAAGCACGGCCACGGCAACAAGGGTCATCATTCCGTAATTTCTCGACTTCAACTCGGAAAGTGAGCCTTTCAAAAAGGGCCAGCCGCCGTACCAGACTATTATGGAAGCCAGGAAGAACGAAAGGTAAGAGGAGTAGCTCGGCTCAAAAACAAAGCGCAAAAAAGACTGGACGACCGGGGCCAAAAGCACAACAGGAACGGCCAAGAACAAAGAAACCAGCAATCTTCTTTTAAAATCCCCGACCATCATCGCCTGATGGTTGTGCGGCGAAGAACCGACATGCGCCGTTGAGCGCGAATGGGTTTCCATATTCGTATTATAAAGCCATTGTCGAACTTACTAGAACTCCAAGCCGTTCTCGGCAATCTTCCCCTCCTTGTAAGGATGCTTGATTTCCCTCATCTCGGTCACCAAGTCCGCCGTTTCAATGACATCC
This sequence comes from Patescibacteria group bacterium, assembly GCA_023474185.1. Lineage (GTDB taxonomy): Bacteria > Patescibacteriota > Minisyncoccia > UBA6257 > Colwellbacteraceae > JACWAO01. The sequence continues at coordinate 7,033 of JAMCXR010000035.1, forward strand.
GGATCGGCGTCGCGCCCGGTGAGGATGAGATGGAACTTTTTTGATTTTTGCAGTTCTTTTACTTCCGCCAAGTCCTTCAAAACTTGCTCTTTGGGAATTAAGCCAAGCTTCAGCGCCACGTTAAATTCGTCGGCGATAATCAGGTAATAGCGCAGTGACCTAGCCGAATCCATCACCCCCTTCCAGGTTTCTTCCGCCGCTTCCTTATGCTCCTCGATGGGCAGAGTGTCGCCCATGATGCCGACGAAACCCTTGCCGCCTTTGACAATCTTGAACCATTCGCCGAAAGCCGGCGCTATCTTATCTTCCCCGGAAATCCAGGGACCCTTGATAAATTGGTACATTACCGCGCGTTTCCCGTCTCCTATCGCCCGCAAGGCTTGCCCCAAAGCAGCAGTCGTTTTTCCTTTTCCGTCCCCGGTAAAAACTATGATCATTTATTGGCTACAAGCATAATCCCCAACCGCAAGCCGGGCAAGTTTTGCATCCTTCCTTATTCACCAATTCCGTGTTGCACTTCGGGCAGAACTTTATTTCGTGCGTTATTTCGCTTTCCGGAATGCCGTTGGCCACTTCGGTCTCGAGTTCGGCTCCCGGAGTTTCGTAAATAACCGGCCCTTCTGCTTTGACGTCCTCAACCTGCCGCAGCTCTTTCCCGGTTTCGACGGCGGCCTTGGCCGAAGCGGCTTTTTTCTTCTCTTTGGCACCGGCAACTAGAACCTGATTCTGAATGGAGCTGTCGCGGTAAACGGTCGAACCCTTGCATCCCAACTTGTAAGCCAAAAGGTATCCTTCCTTCATTTGATCAACGGTGGCGTCCGCCGGAAAGTTAATCGTCTTGGAAATCGAGGAGTCCACCCACTTCTGAAAAGCGGCCAGAGCCTTGATGTGATCCCGCGGGCCGATATTCATGGCCGTAACAAAAACTTTCTTCTGCTTCTCCGGAATGTATTCCACTTCCTGGACGCTTCCGGAACCAGCGGCAACTTCTTTAATGAGCGCGTCGTCCAAGAGTCCCATTTCCGACATCTGCTCCTCGAAAACCGGATCGACGTAGTAAAAGCTGCCGACGCTCACGTTCTTTTCAAAGACCAGGCTGAAAACAGGCTCCATTCCGCTAGAGGTTCCGGCAATCATGGAAATCGAGCCGGTCGGCGCGATGACCGTCGTATAAGAGTTGCGCAATCCGTGCTTTTTAACGGCGTCGATTATTTCTTTCCAGTTCCGCTTGGCTTTGGACTTGTCCTTGTATCCGGAAAACGGGAGTTTGCCCTCGGCGAAAAACGACTGTTTGAATAGCGGGAAGCTGCCGCGTTCCTTGGCCAGTTCTATCGATTCCAGCTTGGAATTGTAGTTCACAAACTCCATCAGCTCTTCCATGAACTCCAATCCTCTTTCCGAGTTGTACGGCAGTTCCATTTCGTAAAGCAGGTCTCCGACGCCCATCACCCCCAAACCGACTTTTCTGGTCGACAAAGTGAAGTTCTCTATCTCCGCCATCGGGTAATTATTGATGTCGATGACGTTGTCCAAGAATCTGGTTGCCTGGCGCACGACTTTCCCCAATCTTTCCCAGTCGTAATATTTTTTCCGTTCCCCGTCCTCCTTGACGAAGGCCCAGACATTGACGCTTCCCAAATTGCAGGATTCGAACGGGTAAAGCAAAACCTCGCCGCAGTTCTTGATAACCATTCCGTTGGCAATAAACGAATGGGTGGAGTTTTCCGTCAGATCCCACACCAACTCTTTCCCGGCCGGGGTTATGCTTCTTACTTCCTCTATAAAGTAATCGCGGTAAAATTCCTGCCCGTCCGCCAGATTTTTAAGCTTCTTATTTTTCTCTTTCTGCAGGAAGTCAAATGATCCGGCAAACTTTCTCAGACTGTACGGCCTTATGTTTAACTCGTAATTTCTCCCACTGGTGGAATATCGAACTTTCCGCCCATTGGCTTTGGTGTAGGAGAAAAATTTCGGTTTGGCGCTTCGGTCGAAAATCGCGCTTCTTATCCCGAAATTTAAAAGCAGAAGCTGCACATCTTTTAGCAGTTTAACCGAGCTTGAATTAAGCCGTACGTACCGCCTTGATTCGTTAGCGATGCCTATCGTGCCATCGGAAGAAAATAGTCCTTCGATAAACCCCTTGACCCCATCCTCGGTAGCGGTAAAAACAGCGCGAGGAACGACGCGATCTTCCCCCGCTTCGCTAATTCCCAACTGCCTAAAGAAGTCGGCAACTGGACCGCTGGCCGATCTCAACTGGAAAACTCCAGATGAGGTTTCCAATTCCGAAAGAGGCCGGTTCAACCACTTTTCAATTGTCGGCTGCAGAATATCCTTAACCTCAAGATCCGCCTCAGAAAACACCCAGCCCAGAGAATGATGCTTAGTCGATAACCATCCATCACCGGTTAACCACCCCAAAACCTGTCCCAGCTCGCGGCTCCAGGAAGCCGGAAGGTTTTTCTTATAAATCCTGCCGTTCCTGCCATAAGTCATATTTTGCGGTTCCACCGGCAGCTTATCGTCTTTATTCCACCCCCCCTCGCCGGACTGGATATAAATCTGATCGCCGGCATTAAGTTCTCGAAGTTCCTTCCATCCGAATGGAGTTAGGAACATATGGTCGGCTGTAGCCTTAATCTCATAACCTGCTTTGGTTTCCCAGTTTATGCGTTTCCTTAACTCCTGTAGGGAAGACATTATCCGCCACACCGACAGAAGTCCCGCGACTGATTAAAGTTTTTTCTTTATCGTAGCGACCGAGTACTCTTGCGTCCTTTCCGCCAACTTTTACCAAATCGGTTTTCGCTTGCCTTACCGCCCGGTTGTCGATAGTCAAACCGCTTTCCGCGCGCAAGTCGGAAATTTTCTCTAAACCACGGTCGGTGGAAACCAGCGAATCCCCCGTAATGCACGGGTTAGTACTGTTAATCGGCCCCAGAGATTTCAAAAACGGGTTGTACTCGTTGATGCGATCATGGAACAAAACTCCCGGCTCGGCACTTTCCCAAGCCTGATAAACCAAACGGTCGAACAAAACCTGCGGATTGACGCTGCGCACCACTTCGTTGTTTCTCGGGTTCACCAGCGGGTAGGGCCTTTTCTTCTCGTAAGCCTCCCAAAAATCGGGCATGACCATCACGGAAATGTTGAAATTTCTCAAAGCCTTGTTTCCTTCTTTGGCGGATAAT
>JAMCXR010000032.1 GCA_023474185.1 Patescibacteria group bacterium
ACGGGTAAAAAAGAATGGATGGTTATAAACTCTTCTTTGCTTATTCCGTTATTTTTACTAATATGTAAAAGCTTGCAGGCGCCCATAGCTCAGCGGTTAGAGCACGCGACTTATAATCGCGGGGTCCTTGGTTCGAATCCAAGTGGGCGCACCACCTCGCCTCTCGACTGCCATCTCGAAACACCGTGACTCAAAACATAGAATCGAGTATCGATACGCGAGAAAACGGGGTGGCGCCCGCAAAATCCCGAAGAAACGAGGGGGGCGTGGCAAAAAAAAAAAAAAAAAAACAGCTAGCGTCCTTAGCTCAGTGGCAGAGCACTTCGCTTACACCGAAGGGGTCGTAGGTTCGAACCCTACAGGACGCACCGCTTTGTTCGCAAATCTTCAACGACGCAGAGCTACGCGGAGTAAGCGTCGATGAGAAAAAGCGGAATACGACAAAAAATAACATGCAAAAACCATATTCCGACAATATAATATTTTTCGACACAGAGTTCTCCGACCTTGATCCCTATGAGGGCGAAATACTATCGGTGGGGATGATTAAGCCGAGTGGAGAAGAGTTGTATTTGGAATTAGAGTACGACGGAAAAGTGAGCGATTGGGTGAGAGACAACATTCTGCCGACTCTTACACAAAACAAGGTGTCGCGGGAAGATGCCAAGGAAAAAATACGCGAGTTCATAGGCCCTTCATTCCCCTATCTCGTCTCCTACGTCAACCAGTTCGACGCCATTTATTTCTACAAGCTTTTCGGCACGGAAAACCAGCCAGCCTACTATATACCGATAGACTTTGCTTCAATCCTCTTCGGGTTCGGAATAGATCCGAGAGATTATGGCAACAAATATTCGCGATTGATTAATAAGTTGGACGTTGACCTTTCCAAGCGCCAGAAACACAACGCCCTAGAGGACGCCAGGCTGCTGAGGGACATCTACTTTCGTTTCTTTGAGCGAGCCGATCGACTGGCAAGCTAACTATTTTGTTGATAAACGGTGGAAATCCTCGGCATAAGTCATTTCCGGATCCTTGCCGAGGGTGGTAATTGTGGCAGCAACTTTTGACAATCGTTTCCGGAAAGTTGCCGACCGGAAATTTAGTCATTGCCGATTTATTGCCAGACTATTTCCAAACAGCGAAAATCATTGCCAGAAGTGTAAAACATTTTATCATAGCGTAAAACATCGTATTTATGTGGTTTTTCATAAATGCAGTTGAATACTGCATTTTTTTGTTTTTGGACATTTTAATTGTTTCACGTGAAACAATTTCCCCCAAAACCCGGGTTTTTGACAAAAATGTTTCACGTGAAACATTTTTGTCTTTAGACAGAGTTCTGAGGATTTTTGTTTCACGTGAAACCGCCTTCACGAAGTAGCGGGTTGTACAATAATTTGTTTCACGTGAAACAATCTTAGCGTATCGACTTAATGTCTGTGACAAAATTTATTAGTTGAACAAAATTGTTCAATTTAATGAATTTGTTTCACGTGAAACAAATTCCCCCAAAACCCGGGTTTTTGACAAAAATGTTTCACGTGAAACATTTTTGTCTGTTTTAAGGATATACTGAAAACGTGGAAAAGAGGCTCGTCGGCAGACTCGGTGAAAGAGTTGCTGCCATTTATTTAAAACGCAGGAAGTATAAATTGTGGTATATGAACTTTCGTCGCCCTTGGGGAGAGCTGGATATAGTGTCCAGATCTCCGGAGGGCGTATTGGTTTTTACCGAAGTTAAGTCATCGATCGTAAACGACTTTCGTTATTCGATGCCGGAAGACCATATGACCGACAAGAAAATAAGAAATTTAAGAAAAATCGCAGTTTTTTTCGCTAACCAGTACGACAAGCTCTCTAGCGAAGGGTGGAGAATAGATTTTATTTCCGTTCTTATTCCGGAGGCAAAAGCAAAATTGATGGCGCGCCTGCCGGACATTCTATTGACAAGAATGATAAAATATTGCGTTATTGAGTTTACCCCGAACATCTAACGGGTGCCGCAGCAATTTTAGTTTTTCGTCGATTTGATTTTCACATAACTCGATCTTACAATTAGCAAATAGAAAAGTTATGAAAAATTTAGAAAAATATAAGGAAAGATTGTTGGGAGAAAAGAAAAAAATCGAGGATGAAATAAAAGACCTCCGGGTTTATGACATGGGAAGCAGCGACGAAGATCGCCACGGAGAAGAAAAAGCTGATGAGATCGAGGAGTTCATGAATGCCTCCGGGGAAATTGCGCCGCTTGAAGCCCGATTGGAGGACATAAAAATAGCTCTGGACAAGATGAGCGAAGGAACCTATGGTTTGTGCGAAAAGTGCCACAAGGAAATAGACGAAAAGGTTTTGGAAGTCGATCCGGAATCCAGGCTCTGCCAAGTTTGCAAATCAGCCGAATAAAAATTACTCGTTCCCTAAATTTACGAAGCGGCGATGCCGCAAGAAAATGAACCTTTCCAAAGTTTTCTCCGCCGAACTCATCGGCATCGAGGCGCGTTTAATAGAAGTTGAAACCGACTTGGGCGTTGGCCTCCACGAGCTGAACATCGTAGGGCTGGCAGACAAAGCCCTCTCTGAAGCCAAGGATCGGGTTGGTGCCGCCATTAAAAACAGCGGACTTAAACCTCCCAACCGCGAAAACCGCAAAATTACTGTTAACCTGGCTCCAGCCGATCTCAAAAAAGCCGGTAGCCATTATGACTTAGCAATCGCCGTCGGCTACCTTCTGGCAACTGGTCAGATTGCCCGTTTTGAAACCAACGATAAATTGTTTATCGGTGAACTGGCGCTGGACGGGACGCTGCGATCGACCGCTGGCGCCTTAAACTTCGCTTTATTCGCCAGAAAATTCAGATTTAAACAAATATTTTTGCCGAAAGAAAACGCCAGTGAAGCAGCTTTGATTCGTGGAATAGAGATAATACCCGTTGAAAACCTAGGCGTCTTGTTGAACCACCTCGACGGCGCCGTGGTTATCCCTGCTCAGGCGCAAACGGAGTTTAGACCGGAGTTAAAATATCCTCTCGACATTTCGGAGATCAAAGGTCAAGAGTCCGCCAAAAGAGCCTTAGCCGTTGCCGCGGCCGGAGGGCACAACCTGTTAATGAGCGGGCCTCCTGGATCTGGGAAGAGCATGCTGGCCGGAGCCATCAATTCCATCTTGCCGCCGTTGACCCTGATTGAATCAATCGAGGCTTCCAAAATATGGAGTGCGGCGAATTTGTTGAGCGGGAAATATGTAACGCAACGGCCGTTCCGGGCTCCGCATCATACGGCGTCCGGTGCAGCAATCATCGGCGGAGGACAAAACCCGCAGCCGGGAGAAATTAGCCTGGCGCACCGCGGAGTCTTATTCTTGGACGAACTTCCGGAATTCAAGCGCGACGTACTGGAATCGCTGCGCCAACCGCTGGAATCGGGATCGGTAGCGATATCCCGCGCTAAAGGAACTATTTTTTTCCCTTCCAAATTTATGCTGGTTGCCGCAATGAACCCTTGTCCCTGCGGTTTTTTGGGCGACGATGAAAGAGAATGCCGCTGCAGCGCCTCGGAGATATGGCGCTACCAGAAAAAACTTTCCGGACCGCTTTTGGATCGGATAGACATTCAAATAAATGTGCCTCGCCTGAAACTGGACAGCCTGCTGCAGCCGCCTTCAGATTCCGGCGGTCTGAGAGAGCAAGTCGCCGCGGCCAGGCTCAAGCAAAGAGAACGGTTTAAAAAGAACTGCCTGCCCATTTTCACCAACGCAGAAATGAGCTCCCGGGTGTGCGAAAAAATAATCAGGCTGGACAAAGAAGCGGTTTCCTTTTTGAAATCCGTTTTCGACCAATCCCTGCTCGGAGCCAGAGGGTATTTCCGCCTCTTAAAGACGGCTCTGACTATCGCCGACCTCGAAGAAGCGGAAACGGTCGGCGAAAATCATATCGCCGAAGCCTTCCACTTGCGGCTAAGGGAATCGTAGTCGCCGTCAAATCTCGGCGCGATTACTGGCCGTTAATTATTCCTTGCAGGGCGCTCAGAGGAACGTTGAATTTAAACGCGATGGTTTGCAGAATCGAGCTGGTGCTCACCAAATTGTAACTTGGAAAAACGTCTTCCGGTTTGATAGTTTTGCCGCTGGGATTGGACGAGCCGACCAGCGAACCGCTGCTGACGTCGGCCAAAACCAGCCCGCCGTAAGCGTAAAGAGGAGAACTGAGGGTGTTATTGGAATTAACAAGAGCGTTGCTTTGAGTCTCAGACATCGCGACTTCGGCGGACACGGGGTTAGACAAGAACGGCTGGGACGCCGTGCCGCCTAATTGGCCTTTGGAGAAAACAACTCCGGCCAACACCGTTAAAACCACGGCCGCTAGAGGAATGAGTGGCACGTTAAGCAGGGGCTTGATTTCCTGCCAGGCAGAATCTAGCCAATTTCTTAAGTTTTGCGGTATTGTACTAATGTTTTACATGATACCAAAAAAGACCACAGGCGATCAAGAAGGCGTCAAACCGGCCTTGAACGAGGATCAGGAAAAAGCGGTCAACCACGGTGCGGGCCCGCTCCTTGTCTCGGCCGGCGCGGGGAGCGGCAAAACCAGAACCTTGACCGAGAGGCTGATTTCGCTCGTGGATTCCGGCGTTCCGGGGAAAAAAATCATCGCCATCACCTTTACCAACAAGGCAGCGCAGGAACTGAAAAATCGGATTTTGAAAAAATTGCATCTTCGCGAATATAAACTGCCTTTCTTGGGAACATTTCATTCTTTCGGAGCCAGAATCTTGCGGGAAGAGGCAGCGGCTTTCGGCAGATCCGGAGCCTACTCAATCTTTGACAGCGATGATTCTTTAAGGACGCTAAAAAATACCATTAAGTTCCTCGGTTTGCCGGCGGACAAGTACCCCGCGGCCAAAATTTCCAAGGATATCTCGGAAATAAAAGATCACCTGCTCGGAAAGGACTCGCTGAAAATAGAGCTGCGCCGGATTTTCGAGGAATACGAGAGCGGCCTGGAAAAACAAAATGCTTTTGATTTCGACGATTTGATCCAAAAGCCGGTCCTGCTTTTCAGCAAAAACCGCGATGTTCTGCAAAAACACCAGAACCGGTATTCCTATATCCTAGTCGACGAGTTTCAAGATGTTAACGCCAGTCAATACGCCTTGATTAAGCTCTTGGCGGAAAAACATAAAAACCTGAACGTCGTGGGCGACGATAACCAGTCCATTTTCCGCTTCCGCGGAGCCGATTTCCGCATTTTTCTGGCATTCGAGAAAGACTGGCCGGGGGCCGCGATAATCAACCTAGGCCAAAATTACCGCTCTACCGGGAACATCGTCGCAGCCTCGGCGGCGGTCATCGAAAATAACAAGCAAAAGCGGGAGAAAAAACTTTGGACGGACAATCCGTCGGGAGAAGCCGTAAGAATCATCGCTTCCTACAGCGCCGAAGACGAAGCCAAAACCATCGCGGACGAGATTTGGCGCAAGCGGGAGAAAAAAGAAATCGCCGTTCTTTACCGGACCAACGCCCAGTCGCGGGCTCTGGAGCAGACTTTCAACCTCTTATCCATTCCCTACGAGATTTTCGGCGGGCTGAAATTCTATGAAAGGAAGGAAATAAAAGACATCGTCGCCGGGCTGCGCTACGCCGTCAATCCGAAAGACGGCGTCAGTTTGGAACGGCTGCATAAGAGTCTGCGGCGGGCCCAATTCCAGGCGTTGCGCGACAATTTGCCGGCACTCGCCGCCACCGGCACGCCGGAAGCACTCATCAATTTCTTTTTGAAAGCCGCCGAGTATCAAAACCTGCTCAAGAACAAGTTCGATAACTATGAAGACCGGGCGGAAAACATCGCCGAGCTTTTGCGGTTTGCCGCCGCATTCAAAACGCCCGTCGAGTTTATAGAAAAAATATCCTTGCTAGAAGCCACCGACCGCGCTTCCGGCCGCAACAACTTCCGGAAAGAAAGAGTCGTCAAAATGATGACGATGCACTTGTCGAAAGGACTGGAGTTCGACGAGGTTTATTTGGCCGGAGTCAATGAAGGTTTGATGCCGCACGAAAGGTCGTTATATTCGCCGGAAGAGGTGGAAGAGGAAAGGAGGCTGATGTACGTGGCTATGACCCGAGCCAGAGAAAAACTAAACATCAGTTTTTACGACATTCCTTCAAGGTTCATTTATGAAATCCCGGAAAACCTTTTGGCAACCGGCGAGGAGCTGCCGGTTATCGACGAGGACGGGATAGTCGTCAGGCGCGGAGGCGGCCGCGGGCGTTAAACGACATGTCGCAAAAACTGGGCCAGCACTTTCTCCAAGACAAACGCGTTTTAGAGGCCGCGAGCGAGGCGGCCGCGATAAAACCCAAAGACACCGTCGTGGAAATCGGCCCCGGTCACGGGGAACTGACCGAATATCTTTTAAGCGCCGAGCCGCGGCGACTTTTATTAATTGAAAAAGATAAAAGACTGGCCGAGGCGCTGGCGGAAATTTTGGCCGAACCGTCGAAAAAAGGCACGGTCAAAATCATCGAGGGCGACGCTCTGCGGATTATCCCGATGTTACCGGTAAAAGAAAAGCTGGCCGACGGAGAATATAAGATAGTCGGCAATATTCCTTATTACATTACCGGACGCCTCCTAAGAGAAATTTCCGAACTGAAAAACAAACCGAGCCTGGTTATTTTAACCATACAAAAGGAAGTGGCGGAAAGGCTGACAGCCAAAGAACCCGAAACAAACCTCCTTGCGGCGAGCGTCCGTTTTTGGTCGGAGCCGAAAATATTAAGAATAGTCAATGCCGGGGCATTCAAGCCCGCTCCCAAAGTCGATTCGGCCCTGGTCCTTCTAAAAACAAAAACGGCGGGCGGAAAAATCGATTCGGAGACGTATTACCGCTTGCTTAGGAGACTGTTTCGACAGCCGCGGAAAACGATTTTTAACAACCTATCCGCGGGAGCCGGTAAAGAAGAGCGCGACAAGATTAAAACAACGATGGAAGATTTAGAAATTTCACCCAGCCTACGTCCACAAGCCTTAAGCGTGGAAAAAATTATCGAATTAGCGCGTGTGTTCCATCAAGGAAAGTGATATTATTTAAGCAAATGTTTAAGAGGGTCACGGCGGCGCTTCTCTTGGTTTTTACCCTAGCTCTTTTTCCAGGGAGAGTTTTCGCCGCTGATATGCCGGGCACGATCGTCGGAGGACTAACTAACGGGCCGACTGGAAATCCCGCAACAGCCATAGAATATGCGGGCGTGACTGGTACGGGAAGCGTCACCGATCAAAACTGCACCAGCCTAGTTTCTAGCCTTCCATCATACATAGGCATGGTTGCCGGCGGGCTCTTAGAGTTTGTGAGTGCGGATACGGTTGCCGGATTTATCCAAAAGTGGACCGGGTTTGGAGAAGGATTAACCCAAATAAACGACTTGCTTGTTCGCCATTACTCGCGCGCGATTATTTGGGGAGTGATCGCTACTGCTATTATAGCGGTTGTGGGACCGGTGCTACGCTTTGTCCTTTACCTTAATACCACGATTATCGACACCCCGACGGTTCACAGCATTTACACGGTCCTGCTTTCTCTAGTAAACATCGGTTTTGTAATTGCTTTGATAATCATTGCTTTCGCCACAATGTTCAGGAACGATAAGTACGGTTACAGGAAAAACCTGCCTAAGCTATTGGCCGCTGCGCTTCTTATAAACTTTGGTTTCTTTTTTGCCTCGGTAATTTTACAAGCCGGCGACACAGTGACGCACGTTTTTGCCGATGCCGTTTCAGGAACGCCATATGTTGCAGGGAGTGCCGACATACCCCAGAATTTCGGCACCGAGGCGACTCTTCTCAATAGATATAATGTAGCCACGATTACCTGCAGCATCAGCAGTCTAACCAGCAGTTTTGCTCAAGGATCAACCGGAGGCACAAATATTGTAGAAAGCGCATTTTTATATCTGGCTAAACCGCTAATCAGCGTGTCATTCGGCGGAATAATAACTCTTGCCTGGGCGGCGGCGCTGATGGCGATTACAATAGTTTTCTTGGCTAGGTACGCTTTCTTAATCTTCCTTCTCGCCATAATGCCCCTATCGTGGCTGGGGTTGATTCTGCCGGGCATAAAAATCCCGCTGGTCGGCGGCAAATCCAACGCTTTCGAGGGCTGGTGGGGACAATTTATCAACTGGGTCTTAGTCGGACCCCTCTTATTATTCCTTCTTTATATCAGCCACCTTCTGTCGGACGCCTTACTAAGCCCGACAAGCAGCACATCGGCCAGTATGCTGGTCACCGACTCGCAGCTGGTAATCCAACTCATAGCGATTTTAATCGTTAACATAATTGGTTTGTATGCCGCCGTCAAAATGAGCGGCGCGGCCGGGACAATTGCTGTGGCCGCTACCGGTGGAGCGTTAGGCTGGATGGCGCAAGGAGTCACCAATTGGTCGGGAGCATTGTCGGCCAGAGCCAAACTAAGGAGCGAGGCTTGGGAAAAATCCAGCCAGGAAAATAAGAACAAATTTGTCGGCGGTTTACAATTTGCGGGCGCGAGATTTTTGGGAACGGCGAGCAAGACCCTTAGCGGGGTAGCTCTGCCGCCGCAATACAGAACGGCTTTTGAAAGAGCCGGCGTTAAAATACCGCAGACCAAAGAGTTTGATATAAACAAAGCAATTGATGAACACAAGAAGCGATTACAAACCCAGCTGCCTGACGCTGTTCTCGGAATGGCCAGGGCTAAGATAAATGCGAGAAACGTTCCGCTGATCCGCAATGCTGTAGAATCAGCTGCAATATTAAGCTATCTTATCGATAGAAAACAACTAGATAAACTCGATACGGATCAAACGCTTGTTCTGCTAAAAAGCGCGGCTAGCATAGGAGCGCAAAAAGATGCGTTATCCGTAAGGCCGGACCTGGCAGTGCTTCTCGAGGGAAATAAATCAGAAATCGATCCAAAAAGCGACGTCAAGAAGAATACCGACAATATACTAAAGGGATATATGGGGTCTATCGGTAAGGCGGTCGACAGAATTAAGCCGGGACAAGCAGAAAACTTATCCATACAATCCTTAACACGCACAATACCAAGTGGACAAAAGCTTTCTTTAGAATCCGATTTACAGTCTTTTGAGGCTGTTACGCTTTCTTTATCAAACTCGCAGGTGGCTAGAATATTAAGAGAGGGAAGCAGTGAACAACAAAAAACTCTCGTTGAAAATATCAAAATGCTTAGTGGCGAACGCGGAGACGCTCTTATTAAGAAATACGAAGCATACCCGGATGTAGTTAAAGAGATAGATAGACAACGAAAAAGACTGGCTGAATACATTGGTGGTACCGGAGAAGAGGAAGAAGAAGCGCAACAACCACAACAAGGAGGTGAACCAACGATATTCGGACCGCACGGAGAAGTATTGGGCAACGGAGGACAACCGCCCCAGCAACCTAAAAAAGGGCGTAGAAGGGGCGGCGGCAATCCCGATTTTAGAGCTCTTTGGAACTCTATAGAGCCGCCGAAAATAAGCTAGCCATGGTAAGCATATTTGATGTTCCAAAACCAATAAGATTGTGGTTTTCATCTGACGAGGTTGCTAATGAGTTGGATAAGATGAACGGATGGCTCGGTATAGCTAAAGAAAACGCAACTCTTATAGCAGACCTGTTGGCCGGGTTGGAGTTGAAGGACGTGACGATAGATGCATTTAACGAAAGATTAAAAAATCGATTAATTCCCCTCGTCGGCGAAGAAAAAACACGATTAGCGATTCAAGACGTTGACGAAAAAATATTAAAGCCTATAAAAAACGATTTAATCGGTTTTGGCATTTTTCCGGTGGAGACTTCTTACCGGCCCGCCGCCGGGTCGGAGGCCCCGGTTGCGGTGCCGTCCGGAACCGCGGCAGAGACGCCCGCTCCTGCAGAAGCCCGGCCCGAATCGTCTCTAAAACCGGCTTTCGAAACGGAACCAGAACCATTCTTGTTGCACAAGG
>JAMCXR010000015.1 GCA_023474185.1 Patescibacteria group bacterium
TTCCTACTTCGAATCCGACAAGTACCAGTCCTATGCTTCCACAGACGGAGGAGTCGATCCCACTACCTATGAGGTAGGCACCAACCTTACCCTTACCCCCTTCCTGCACGGACTTGTGGGATACTGGCCCCTGAATGAAGGATCAGGGACTACGGCATACGATGAGTCAGGGTGGGGGAATGAGGGAACTATTTATAATTCGCCTCTTTGGATAAGCGGCATCAGTGGTGGCAAGGCGCTATTTTTTACAACCAGCACCCAGTACATTACCACAAGCGGAATGAGCGGAATCCCGGTAAACGCGAATACGCAGCAAATTACGTATACAGCTTGGGAAAAAACAACCAGTACGCTAGTGATGGGTAGCATCGCTTCGGTAGGCTACAAAAACAATTTCGATATTAACCGTGGAGCTGATCAGTTATTTTTGCACGAGTGTTCCGGCGGAGACACACCTTTTAACGCCAATAGCAGCATTAATATAGATGACGGAAACTGGCATTTTGTCGCCATAAGTTATTTTTATGGCAACGGCGCCAATAAATTAATTGGAGAGGTTGATGGGTCTAGCGCAACAATTATAGCTAACGGACAACCGCATAATGGATCTGGTGTCGGTGTAGCTTTTGATCAATGCAATACCAATTGGGGGTTTCCTAACGGCGGATTAAGCAAAGTCAGGATATATAATGCGGCGCTCACCGCCGGTCAGTTGCAGGCCATCTATAACGCGGAAAAACCGTAGATATCCGAGAAGTCGACGCCTTGCCCGTTGGCTTCACTAGTGGATTTATCAGTTTTAAGGTAAATTAATTAATATTATGAGTTTAGGAAAAGGACTGGAATCTCTCTTGCCCCCCCGAGATGAAAACCAGGGCGGAGATTTTAATTCATACCCCCAAGTCAGCAATGTTCCCCGGGATCAAGGAGAATATCCTCCTTCCGTTCCGGCTCACAAAAGCGAAGGGGAGGCGGTTTTTCAAATCGAAGTTGACAAAATAGTCCCTAATCCGCACCAGCCGAGACGGGAGTTTGACGAAGATGCTTTGCGGGAGCTGGCGAGCTCGATTCGTGAATTCGGCGTGCTCCAGCCACTCGTTGTTTCCAAGGTGGAGGAAGAAGGGGAAAGCGGGACTACCGTGAAGTACGAACTGATTGCCGGCGAACGGAGGCTTTTGGCTTCCAGGATGGCTGGACTGCGAACGGTTCCGGCCATTATCAGGAGAGTCTCCCTTCCCCGCGAAAAGTTGGAGCTGGCGGTCATCGAAAACATCCAGCGCGAAAACCTGAATCCGATTGAAGAGGCGAGGGCCTACGCGCGGTTGCAGGATGAATTTAGTTTGACGCAGAGAGAAATAGCTAGCCGGCTAGGCAAGAGCCGGGAGGTGGTGGCCAACGCCCTGCGGCTGTTAAATTTGCCAACGGAAGTTCAAGATGCCTTGGCGGCCGGCCGCTTGAATGAAAGCCAAGCGCGGCTGCTCTTGGCGATCGAGGATATCGGCGGCCAAAAACAAATGTTGGACGAGATACTGGGTTCCAACTTAAGCGTCCGCCAAATAAGGAAAAGGATAAGCGACATCGGCCGCGGCGCGGCCAGCAGGCCAATGTTTGTCGAAGACCCCGAGCTGCTTTCAGCCAAAGAGCGCTTAGAAGAGATACTGGGAACCAGAGTTGATTTAAAGAAGGAAGGAGCGAGCGGAAAAATAACGATTAACTTCTACTCGGATGAGGAATTCGAGTCAATTTTGAACCGGATATTGAAGAGAGAATCGCAAGAAAGCTTTTAAATCGTCCTCCAGTCTATTTCCTTGATTCCCTCGATCCCTTTGAGCTTTATCAGAAGCTTTGACACCTTGCTCTTGTCGATGACGTCGCATTTTATTTTCAGCAGTTGGAGGTTGCCTCGGCCGAAAGAGGAAGAACTGGAGCTTTGAATGTTGATGTGTGACCGGGATACGGCTGAAGTCACGTCCTTCAGTAATCCGATTCGATCCAAGGCGATAATTTTGAACTCGGTGGCTGCCAGCCTGGACTTGAGGAGGACATCCTTGTTTTTGGAGGCGGAGCGAATGTGGGATTTGGCTTTGGAGGTTATGGCAAATTGCAGCCAGGCCGGTGACGGCTTCTTGTTCTTCTGAGTGATAATTTCCACTATGTCTTGCGAGCGCAGCTTGTAATCCAAAGGCACGATTTTGCCGTTCACTTTGGCGCCGACGCATTGGTCTCCTATGTCGGTGTGAATCTGGTAAGCGAAGTCTACGGGAGTCGCTCCGTCCGGCAAGTCGACTATTTCTCCGACTGGAGTCATGGCGAATATCCGATCCTTGAAGAAATCGATTTTCAATGCGTCCATGAATTCTTTGGAATCGGAGAAATCCTGCTGCCAAGAGCGCAGTTTTTCCACCCAGGCTATTTCTTTGGAGTCCGCCACTGAAGCTTGTCGCCGCGCGTATTGCTTCGATCCTTTGCTTTGCTCGTAAGCCCAGTGCGCGGCGATTCCGTTTTCCGCCTCGCGGTGCATTTCCTCGGTTCTTATCTGGAATTCGACGATTTGCTTATCGAGGCAGAGGACGGTTGTGTGCAAACTGCGATAGCCGTTCGGTTTCGGCATGGCGATGTAATCTTTAATCCTCCCGGGAAGCGGCGGCCAGAGTTTATGAATTATCCCCAGGGTCGCATAACACTCCTCGACGGTGCCGACGATGATGCGGAAAGCAACCAAGTCGTAAATCTTGGAGATGTCCATATCGTATTTCAGGAGTTTCTTGTATAGGCTGGAGTACCGCTTGGCGCGGAAATCTATCAAAAATGGTTTTATTCCGCCTTCGGCGAGGGCCTTTTCCACCAGAGGCTTGACTTTGTTTAAGTATTTTTCCCTCTCTTCGTAATGGTATTTCAAGTTGTGAATTATCCATTTGTATTCGTTCGGATAAAGATAGGGGAAAGCCAAGTCTTCCAATTCGCCGCTTAACCTTTGCATGCCCAGCCGGTAGGCTAGGGGGGCGTAAATTTCCATCGTCTCCTGGGCGATTCTTCTTTGTTTTGGAGCCGGGAGGGCGGAAAGAGTCCTCATATTGTGATGTCTGTCCGCCAGCCTGATGAGAACCACGCGTAAATCCTCGGCCATTGCGAGAATCATTTTCCGGATGCTTTCGATTTGCCGTTCCTGGCCGCGATATTTGACGCGGCCTATTTTAGTCACGCCGTCGACAAGAAACGCTATTTCCTCACCAAAGTCTTTTCCGATGTTTTCCAGGCCGTAAGCAGTGTCTTCAGCCACGTCGTGCAGCAGTCCCGCGGCGACAGTGTTTTCATCCAAACCCCATTCTGCCAATTCTCTGGCAACAGCCACGGAATGATTGAAATAAGGTTCGCCGTTAAAACGCCTGACTCCGGCATGCGCTTTCCGCGCCGTCTCGTAGGCTTTGTAAACTACCCCGTTTTTATCTTTTAACAACTCCTCAAAGCTCATAAATTTACCCATATAGTAGGGCAGGTAGTCGAAGATAAGCAAGAACAAACTTGAATCCTGAAACTCGGGAAACGCTCTTTTCCGCAATTCGGATTTCACGCTTCAAGGCGCTATAGATTCCACTTTCTCTGATCCCTAAGAAAATTTCAAGACTCGGATTTAGTTTCAGGTTTTTTCCAGCTGGCGTAATCGCAGTCGGGCCAGCGGTTGCAGCCGTAAAAAATTCTTCCTTTCTTGGTTTTTTTGACAACGACGTGACCTTGCCCGCATTTTGGGCAGACGATGTTTGTGTCGTTGTTGCCATTTTGCAGCGACTTTGTGTTTTTGCATTCCGGGTACCCGGAGCAGGCCAGAAATTTGCCGAAGCGCCCGAATTTGATAACCATCGGTCGGCCGCAAATCCCGCACTTTTCATCGGTCTCGATGACAGCCGGTTTTAGGCTTTTGACTTCTTCGTACTTTTTCTCCAGCTGAGGCTCGAAGCTGTTGTAAAAATTGCCGATGACTTTTTTCCAGTCGGCCTCGCCTTCGGCGATTTTGTCCAAGCTTTCTTCCATCTTTGCGGTGAAGCCGATGTCCACTATCTCCGGAAAATTTTCGGACAAGGCTTTATTGACCAGCTCTCCGATTTCGGTCGGTTCGAAACGGCGGTCCTGGTTTTTGGCCACGTAATTCCTTTCCTGAATCAGAGAGATGATGGGCGCATAAGTGGACGGGCGGCCGATGCCGTATTCCTCAAGCGCTTTAATGAGGCTGGCGTCGCTGTATCTGGCCGGGGGCTCGGTGAAGTGCTGTTCCGGCTGGACTTTTTCCAAGCCGAGCTTGTTTCCGCTTTTTATTGCGGGTAATTCGTTTTCCTCGAATTTGCTCGGCCAGATTTTCAGAAAACCGTCGAACTTCAAAGTGGAACCGGAAGCTTTGAGCTCGTATTCTTTTTTTCCGCGCGCCGAGACGGTGATGTTTTTGGAATCGAAAATCGCTTGCGGCAACTGGGAAGCGACAAAACGGCGCCAGATTAAATCGTAAAGCTTTTTTTCCCGCGGGTCGTCGGTGACGGAAACGGAAAAAACGTTGGTCGGCCTGACGGCCTCGTGCGCTTCCTGGGCAAGGCGGGATTTGGCGGTAAAGCGGCGCGGAACAGAAACGGCGTATTTTTCTCCGAGGTTATCCTCGATCCAGCTTTTCGCCGCCGATAAGGATTCCGGAGCGAGATTGACGGAATCGGTGCGCATGTAAGTTATGAAGCCTTTTTCGTAGAGGTTTTGGGCGACGCGCATCGTTTGCTTGGCGCTCCAGCGCAAGCGGCGCGAGGCTTCCTGCTGCAGCGTACTGGTCGTGAATGGTGGAAGAGGGTTGCGCCGCGTTTCCTTGTGTTCAACGGCTGACGCCAGGAAGTCCGATTTTTCCAAATCGGCGCAAATATCTTCGGCTTCGGCGCTTTTGACCTCCATTTTACCTAAGGCTTTGCCGTCCACTTTTTGCAGCGTCGCCATGAACTTTTTGTCCGGTTCGCCGTTCGGATAAACTACGGCGCTGACCGTCCAGTATTCTTCGGGCTGAAATTTTCTTATTTCCTCTTCGCGCTCGGCTATCAATTTCAGGGCGGCAGACTGAACGCGGCCGGCTGAAAGATGACCCATTATTTTCTTCCAGAGGAAAGGAGATAATTTATAGCCGACGATGCGGTCCAAAACCCTTCTGGCCTGCTGGGCGTTAACCAGGTTCAGATTGATGCTGCGGGGATGTTCCAAGGCGGCTTGGATGGCTGATTCGGTGATTTCGTGGAAAGTGATGCGCTCGGTTTTCTTTTGACCCATGCCGTCGTCCAATTTCAAGGCTTGGACCAAGTGCCAGGCAATGGCTTCCCCTTCGCGGTCTTCATCGGAAGCCAAAATAACGGCGTCGGCTTTGGCCGCCTCCTTTCTTAAGGCCGTCACCGTCTTTTGGTTTTTGCGGGGTATGACGTATTTTGGCTCAAAGTCTTTTTCTACGTCGACGCCGAAAGAGCTTTTTGGAAGATCGCGGATGTGTCCGTAGCTGGACTCAACCTTGTATCCGGATTTCAAAAACCGGCCGATGGTTTTTGCTTTGGTTGGTGATTCTACGATTACTAGTTTCATTTATTGTTAGCAAATTAGACAGCTGAATATTTCCCTTTTTCTTCTTTGATGGCTTTTTTGATTGTAAGCGAAGAAATTATCCGGCTGGCTACTTGGGGTGGCAGTTTAGTCTCTTCTATAATTTTGTCAATAAAAAGAGGCTGACCGGATTGTTTCAGGAACGAATGGATAATTTCTTCTTCCTCGTTTAATTCGGGCGGGACGGCAAGAACGGTTGGCAGCTGGCCTGTTTTGACATTCAGATCGGCTAATATGTCTTCAGTGGAAGCCACCAGCCTTGCGCCGTCCCTGATTAAGGCGTTGGAGCCGGCGTAATTTTGCAGGCCGGCGGTTCCGGGAAAAACGAACGCTTCTCTGCCTTGCTCGGCAGCCAGCCGAGCCGTGTTGATTGCCCCGGATATTTCCGGGGCTTCGACCACGACGGTGGCCAGCGACAAGCCACTGATTATCCTGTTTCTGGCTAGAAAGTGGTGGCGGTACGGAGGCGTGCCTGGCGGGTGCTCGGAAACAAGCATTCCGCCGCCCAGGATGATTTTTACAGCCAGCCCTTCGTTTGCCGCCGGATAAATTTTATCCAGTCCTCCGGCCATCACGGCAATCGTCCGGGCTTTGACGCTCAACGCTCCCTGGTGAGCCGCGGCATCTATCCCGAACGCCAGACCGCTCACTATGGTAAACCCGATTCGTCCCAGGTCGGCAGCCGTTTTAAAGGCCAAGTCGCAGCCATTTCTCGTTGCTTTCCTGGTTCCGACCAAAGCCAACGCCGGTCCGAACTTCCAATCTACGCCACGTCTGGTTTTCGCGAATAAAATGTCCGGAGGATCTGGGATATTTCTTAAAAGAGCCGGATACTCCGCTGACTTAATCGGTAGCTTGAGGTCGATTGTCGCTAGTGTGTTTTCCACAGCCGTCTGTTATTATATATTGTAAGAGATGTCAAAGGAATTTAAACGTCGGTTAACAATTCAAATTTCGCTTACCGCAGTTATGCTTTTGATTATCTCGGGCCTTTTGTTTTATTTGAGCGGAGAAATTTCCACTGTGGCCAGCCGGATCTACGGCATTCGGAGCAGCAACGCCCTCATAGCTGCGGATACCACCCAAATCACGGACTTGCGCAGCCAGGCGCAGCAAGCCAATCCTTATTTATCCAAGTTGACGGCAGCTCTGCCGACCAAGACCAACATCATAGTTCTTTCCAACACGGTGGATACTATTGCGACCAAGGACGGAGTGAACGCCGGTTTCCGCTTCGGCTCGGAAGGGCAACCGAATCCCAGCGGCCTCAATTACGTCGATTTTCAGATAGGAATTCAGGGCAGCTACGATAATGTCGCGCGGTTTGTCCAAGATTTGGAAAACAGCGGTTACTATCTTACTATTGATAACATCAGTTTGGTGCTCGGAAGCGCCGGCACTAACCTGGACGGCGTGATGAATGGCAGAGCTTTCTTTTACGGAAATGGGACTAATCAAGGCCAGTAAGATAGAAAACGTGCTTTTGGTGGTGGCAGTTGCCTTGTCGGCTCTGCTGCTTTTCGCCGTCATTTACACAATCGGCTTTTTAAGCCATAATCTGCGTAGCGCGCTCGCGCCGAGCGTTCAGTCCGGCACGACCGTCAACTTCAATATCCAAGGCGCCCAAAATCTAGGATTCTAGCTTGCGAAACCGGCAGGCAGTGGTTGTGCGTTGGGCACATAGTTCAGTGGTAGAACGCTGTCCTGATAAGACAGAGGTCCCAGGTTCGATCCCTGGTGTGCCCACAGGGGTTTCCTTTCGAACCGCGCGGCCGGTTGGAAGAAAGTCCAAAAATGCGTCCTTAGCTCAGTGGTAGAGCGTTACTTTGACATAGTAAAGGCCGCAGGTTCGATCCCTGCAGGACGCACTGCTTCGTTTTTCGGTTTTCTCCGAGTTTTTCGACCGGCTGGCTAGGCGGATTCGGGATTCGATTTTTGATATAATGACCTTATGCTCAAGCTGAAGCGCGTTTACGAAAAGGCGGAAAAGAGCGATGGGAAGAGAATTCTCATAGACGGACTGTGGCCAAGGGGATTAACTAAAGAAAAGGCAAAAGTCGATATTTGGATGAAGGAGGTTTCCCCGAGTGCGGAATTGAGGCGATGGTTCGGTCACGACCCGAAAAAATGGACCGCATTCAAAAAGAAATATCGAGAGGAGCTTAAAAGCAAGAAGGAATTTTTAAACGAGATAAAATCCCTGGCTAAAAAAGGTACGGCGACGATATTGTACGGCTCCAAAGAAGAGCGCTTCAACAACGCCAATGCGCTCAGGGAGTTTTTAAGGTTGTGAACAAGAATAAGACGCTTTTGGAGCCCAAGGTTATTTACGAGTCGCCTGATTTTGTGGCGGTCAATAAGCCGGCGGGCTTGCTGGTTCACGAAACGGCCGTGTCCGGAAAGAACGTGGAAAAGGAAGAAACGCTGGCCGATTGGGCGGTCAAACGTTATCCGGAGGTGAAAGAAGTCGGCGACGATCCGAAAACAAGGCCCGGGATAGTCCACAGATTAGACAAAGAAACATCGGGCGTGATTATTATCCCGAAAACGCAGGCCTACTTTTTATATCTCAAAAATCTCTTCCAAAACCACAAGATCGAGAAAACATATTTGGCGTTGGTGAAAGGCAGGGTTAAAAGCGAATCGGGCGTGATAGAAAAACCAATAGGGTTGAAGCCGAATACGGTTAAACGCGTGGTTGGCGGGAGAAAGATGAAAAACGTCAGAGAAGCGGTGACGGAATATAAAGTGAAAAAGAGATTTAGTTACGCGGGGAAAGACTACACCCTTGTCGAGGCGACTCCATTAACCGGACGAACGCACCAGATACGCGTCCATCTTTTCTCCATAGGCTATCCTGTTGTGGGCGACAAGCTCTATGGCGGGGGAGAAAACGCTCTGGGTCTGGATCGTCAGTTTTTGCACGCAGATTCGATAGAGTTTCCGTCCTCTTCGGGAAAAATGATTAAAATTTCCGCCGACCTGCCGGAGGAGCTGCAAAAAGCGTTGGATAAATTGACAATAACCTGATTTTCCGGCAATATTACCTGGTCATGATAAAGCAGGAGGTGTTAGGCCGAATAAAGCCCGGAGCCGAGGTTAAGGTGTTCGAAATCGTGAAAGACAAGGATCGGGAGAGATCCAGTATGTTCAGGGGACGCGTTTTGGCTCGGAAGCACGGCAACGAAACGGGAGCCACTTTTACCGTCAGGGCCACCGTCGCCGGCGTTGGCGTTGAAAAAGTGTATCCCATTCATTCTCCGCTAATCAGTAAAGTGGAAGTTCTTTCTGCGCCGAAGAAGATTCACCGCTCCAAACTTTATTATCTTCGCACCCTTTCGGCGAAGAAGGCCAAGAGGAAATTCGACGCGATTTCTTCTTAATCGTTTGCCACCCGGCCTCCTTTCCGTTATCCTTATTCCGATGCGCGGGTGGCGAAACTGGCAGACGCGCTACCTTGAGGTGGTAGTTCCCGCAAGGGATTGGAGGTTCGAGTCCTCTCCCGCGCACTAATCTCTTTTTCACTTTATATTCCGTCTCTCTTTTTTAATATAAACGAGAAGAACTCGAACCAGGAAAGCGTCAAGAAACCATAGGAGTCCTATGGCGGAATGCACAACGTAGATACAAAAACTCCCGCTTGCTAGCGGGAGTTTTTGCTGGATTTCCTTAAGAAGTAAGGATTTCCACGGTAGTACGGTGAATGCCAAATTGAACTGCTTCTTTGGTTGATGGGAACCAAACATCGACCCGATCTCCGTATTGGGGTGCCGTTCGGTCTTCAACGACAAAAACCTTGTCGCCGAAGAGCTCCGGGATCATGATTTTCGTCCCGAAGGGCAGCCAGTTCGAGGCCACTATGCCGTTCCTGACATGCTGACCGGACGCGGTGACGAGAGGCACTGGGCCACATTGCACTGTGGTACAGGAGTACGCGGTAATGGTGCGCGTCTCCTTGATTGCTAGTGAAATGGGGTTTCGGTTTAAAAGTGCGTCCTGCCGATGGG
>JAMCXR010000030.1 GCA_023474185.1 Patescibacteria group bacterium
AGGATATGAAAATAAAAAGCGGCGAAGACGTCGGCCATACCCAGAGGGCCGGCGGAATGGCCGCTCCCCGCTTCAACCAGCATTTCGATAATCGATTCTCTAATCTTGTTTGCTGTTTCTTTTAAGAATTTAACTTTTTCGTCGGTTAGAGGCTCCATTGAAAAAAATTATTTTAGATCGAGGCGAGGCGCTGAAACGCCTCCTTGGGATTTTCGTTTTCAAAAATATAGCTGGCGGAGGTTATAATGTCGGCTCCGGCGGATTTCGCCTGTTCGGCGGTTTCCGCGTTCACGCCTCCGTCTACTTCTATGATAGCATTCGGGAAAAGTTCGCGTAAAGATTTTATTTTTGCCAGCGAATTGCCGTCGAATTTTTGTCCGGCGAAACCCGGAGAAACGGAAAGGATTTGAAATTCGTTAAATGCCGGCAGCAAATTGCTTTTATCTCCGATATCGGTTTTCGGCGAAATGGAAAGCATCAATTCCGCTCCGTATTCCGCGCAGCTGCGGGTTAAGTCCTCAATATCAAAATCAGCTTCGGCTTGGACGATTACTCTTTTCGCTCCAGCGGCCAGCCAACGCAAAGATTCGCCAAACGCGTCTTCAACCATGAGATGAGCTTCCACCTTAAGGGCCAAGCCAAGTTCGCCCATGAAAGAAAAAATTTCTTTCGGATTGTCCCAAGTGACGGCCTCGGAGAACTTCCCGTCGGAAACGTCGATTTGCACCCAGTCGGAAAACTCCGCGGATTTCAGCAATTTATCGGAAACGCAATCGAAATCTTTGCAATTTATCGCTGGAATAACTTTCATGAGGCCTGGGCGGGAATCGAACCCGCGTATAAAGGTTTTGCAGACCTTCGCCTTGCCACTTGGCTACCAGGCCGGATAAATGAATCCAATCTTTGAATTTTTCTCGGCCAACAAGCCGCCGATCTCTACTTATTATCCTCGCCGAGTAATATTTTTTCAATCCGCGATGCCTTTTCCGAGCTCTCGTCTATGACAAAATCTATTTTGGGCATCGGCCTGATGTTCATTTTCCGGTTTAGCAGAAACTGAAGCCGGCCCTGCTCTTTTTTCAGGGCGCCCAGGACTTCTTTTTTTTTCGATTCGGGAAAAACGCTGATGCCGATCTCGGCGTACGACAAGTCTTTGGAAACCCTGACTCCGCTGATGGTAACCAAGGAGCCGTCGGGAAAATCCATTTCCCGCAGGAAAAAATTACCCATTTCTTTTTGGATGACACTACTCACCCTGTCCGGCCGAAAAGTTCTCATTCTGCAAAAATCTTGAGCTTGTCGCCGGCGAGGATTTTTCCGTCCGTTTCCACGAGCATTCCGCACTCATCCCCTCCCACGACTTCAGCGACGTCCTTGCGCTCTTTCTGCACGTTGACTATG
Organism: Patescibacteria group bacterium; assembly: GCA_023474185.1. Taxonomy (GTDB): domain Bacteria; phylum Patescibacteriota; class Minisyncoccia; order UBA6257; family Colwellbacteraceae; genus JACWAO01. Next base: position 1,402 of record JAMCXR010000030.1, read on the forward strand.
CGCGCGGAGGAAACGACGCTGCCGCGCCGCTCAACTTTGGCTTCCATTCCGGATTTCAGCGAACCCACCGACACCCTTCCTCCCAAGACCACCCGCTTTCCTTCCACGGAAAACACCTTCAATATTTCCAGCTCTCCGACGACCGTTTCTCCTTTAATCTTTTTCAAATGTTCCTCTATTTGTTCCACTATCCGGTAAATGATGTCTGAAGAAAAAATATCTATTCCCCTCGACTCGGCTCGAGACTTCGCCGATCCGGCTATTTTTACCCTGAAGCCCGCAATTGCGCTTTTGGTGCTTATCGCCTGGTCGACGTCGCCGTCGGTAATGTCCCCGACTTCGCTCCCCACGATACGAACCCCCTCTATCGCTCCGACTACATGATTCAAAGCTTCGAGCGAACCGGATGTATCGGCCTTAGTGATGAGCTTGATTCCGCCTTCGCCTTCCGCAACTTCAGGGATTGCTTTCTTCGCCCCAGTAGAAGCAGCGCCGACGGTCAGTTTTATTTCGGCCAAATCGACGTCTCCGGCCTGAAATTTCTCCCCGACGGCCGGCAATTCCTCGAAACCGATAACTCTGGCCGGCGCCGACGGCACAAGCTCGCCAATTCTTTCCCCTTTAAAATCTTCGAGCAGTTTTATCTTGCCGTAGGTGCTTTCGGTGGCTATGTACTCCCCAGTCCGCAACGTTCCATTCCTCAAGACTAGGCTAGCTACGACGCCGCGCCGGCTGTCCTTGGTTGCCTCGATAACAACCCCTTCGGCGGTAGCGTGCGGATCGTATTTGATATCCAAAACGTCGCCGAGAAGAAGTATCAGTTCAATCAGATCGTTCACCCCTTCTCCGGTGACGGCCGAAACTCCCTGCCAGCTCACGTCACCGCCCAATCCTTCGAGCAGGACGCCGTTGGCCGACAATTCTGATTTTACTTTTTCGACGTTGGCGGCCAGCCTGTCGATTTTGGTAATCGCCACAACGTAAGGGGTTCCGACTTCTTTGAGAGTGTTAATGGCTTCGAGCGTCTGCGGCTTGACTCCTTCGTCCGCCGCTACAACCAAGATGGCGACGTCGGCTACAGTCGCCCCGCGAGAGCGCATCGCCTTGAACGCTTCGTGTCCCGGAGTGTCGATAAAAGTAATCTTGCGGCCGTTGCGTTCTATTTCATAGGCGCCGATGGACTGCGTAATTCCGCCGGCTTCCCTGGAAGCAACGTTGGCTTTCCGAATGTAATCCAAAAGACTGGTTTTGCCGTGGTCGACGTGGCCCATCACCACCACGATGGGAGGGCGCGGTATTAGTTTTGTTGAGAGGTTCTCCGGCATACAGACATTAAGTTAGCAAAAAAATCGCATAAAAACAAGAAAATGTTTTATCTTTCGATCCCGGAAACCTAACGCGAACCCGACTCCGGTTCCGTGTTCCGCCGCCGCTGTGTAAATCTTTTAAATCGCTTACAATAAATTTATGAGAAGATCACCAGAAAGCGGACCGTCTTTCTTTGCGGCGGGACAGGAAGCAGAGGAAGGTATAAAAGACAAAAAGGCCTACGAGATGGCGGCTGAGGCGCTGGAAAAAGACGCCGTCAAAGAGGAAGACTTTGCCGATCTCTACGGAAAAGAAAACGTGCGGCGAGATTTGGAAAGAGTGGCGGAGGCGGAAAAGTACTTCCGGCAAGCGGCGACGCCGCAGTCGGAGCGCTTAAAACGGTACTCGACGATTTTTGAGTGGATAATCAACCAGCGCGTGGAACTCGGGGATTATTTCGGACCCAATGCTTTTACCAGGCGCGCTTCCCATTACGACGATTTAATGAACGGCGTGGACACGATACTGGAGTTTCGCAACGATCCGGAAAAACCGAAACAAGCGTCTTACCTGACGCTCGGAATCGACGACACTTTCAGCACCAATCAGGAAGTCCAAGAAAGGAAATTGCGCCGCATTCAAGAAAAAATAAAAACCGGCGAGCTTACTAGGGTTAAATATTTCTCATCCGACTATCTGAACTTCCGCGGAGAACTGAAAAACGTTCCGTTAATCATCCTTGGAACCGAACTAAAAACCGTAGCCGAACTCAGGGATTTGGCGCTAAGGGGAGACAACCGCGGACTGGATTCCCATCCGATACAGCATTTGCTGCTGCAGGAAGCTCAAACCCAAATTGCCGCTTTTTCCCGATACGCAGAGCACGTAGGAAAAGGAAACCTGGCAGAAATTTACAGGAACTCCGGCAGGGTTATAAGCGAGGTGATGTCGGAAAAACCGAATTTCGACGAGAATATCCTTAATCAGGACTGGGTTTTCCAGACTATGCAAGCCGCTTTAGATAATGTGTTTGGGAAGTGATTTTTACCGCTTTTCCGCCGCTTCTATTTTTTTGTTGATTAGCGGGGAAAAGTGTCCCCGGTATCTTTTTTGCACTTCCGGCAACCGCCAGTCGTCTCCGGTAATGTGGCCGCGGCAAAACGGGGAACCGCAGACGCATTGCCAGTCGGAAGAATAATTCTCGTTTTCCCACAAAGCATAGTCAGCGGTTATTTCTTCCCCCCGCTTTATATCCCTCCTCGCGATAAGAGTAAAAGCGTCTGCCATCCAGGTATTGGAATCACAAGAATGATTGATGAAGTATCCCTGTTCCACGCCGGGTTCTTCCACGCTAAACAAATCATTGTCTCATCGGATGACCAAGCGGCCTTGGCGAGTTTCCTGTTCGGCGGTCCGGCTGTCAACGTACTTGCCTCCCCAGACCAAAACATTTTCGCCCTCGGTAATCGGTTCGGTTGCAAACATTCCTTTGCCTTTTACACCGGTCTCCCTGATTTCTATTTTCGGATTAAGCCAGTCTTCTTTTTGTACTTCCATAAAAAAATAAAACGTCTCGCGGTTTTCTAATAATAACGCGGCTGCCGCTAAACGGAAACCGGCGGCGCAAGCCGAAGTTATGGCTGCGGCGCGGCCATATTGGCAATTGAAGATTTGTAATACCAAACCTTGATGTAATCCGCCGCCAAGAAATAGATAACCATAATGCCGATGATTCCCGCCACGGACGCGAAGGGCAGCGGGGTGAAGGAAAGCCATTGCGCGAGCGCTGGTATGTAAATCACGGCCAGCGACGCCCCAAAAGCCAGAGGGAAAGCAATGTTCAACGCCAACGACGGCCGGGTGGTCCGCCAACAATGCTTTTTGCTCCGAATCACGTAAAAGACCGCCAAGGCTTGGAAGGTAAAGAACAGATAAAGGCTGGTCTGTTCGGTTACCAGCGGCCGCGCCCGAATGATGGCGAAATAAAGTATTTCGAAAAGGGCGGTCGGTAATCCCAAAATCAAGGAAATAAACATCGTTTCCCGCATGTTGTGCTTTTCCGGGCGCACTACTTCTTGGTCTTCGACGCTATCGGTCGCCACCATTACGAGCGGCACGTCTCCGAAAAGATTGTTCAAAAGCAGCTGCGCCGGAAGAATCGGCAAATTGGCGGTGAAAAGATACAAAGCCGAAAGGCCGATGAACATCCCGAAATTGTTGCTCATCGTGTAGCGGATGTATTTGTTGATGTTCACGAAAATCGACCTGCCGTATTTTATTCCGTTGACGATCACTTCCAGGCTTTTATTCAAAATGACGACGTCGGCGTTTTCTTTGGCGATATCTGTCGCGGAAGCGACGGCTATGGCCACGTCCGCCAGCTTCAAAGCAGGCGCATCGTTAATTCCATCCCCTTGGTATCCGACCACGTTGCTTTCCTTGAGAACCTGAATTATGTTGAATTTTTGCATCGGAGAAACCCTGGCAAAAACGGAAGATTCCCGCACCGCTTCCCTGAACTCGTGTTCCGGCATTGCTTGCAGCTCGTCCCCCAGGTAAACCTTGTCGGACTCTTTGACCAAGCCGATTTGCTTGCCGATGTATTCGGCCACTTCCCGGCTGTCCCCGGTCAGTACTTTTATTCCTATTCCCAGCCGTTCCGCCTTTTGAATGGTGGTTTTGGCCGTGGAGCGCAACGGATCTTCAAAGCCGGCGTACCCAAGGAATTTCAGTCCGCGCTCGTTTCGCGCGATATCAAAGTCATTGCTCAAAGCAATTTCTTTGTAAGCAATGGCCAGCTGGTGCAATCCGGTTTTTCCGTCGGCCGCTATTTCTCGGAGTATCTTATCTTTTCGCCTCTCGACGCTTACGGACAAAACCGCCTCCGGTGCGCCGATGGAAAGGAAATAATATTTTTTCTTTCCTTCCGTGCTTTCCAGGATGGAAACGCTTCTTTTTTTCTCCGGATTAAAAGGAAGCTCCTGCACGATCCGGAACCGCTGCGCCTCCTTTTGAATTTCGGCCGGAACGTACCGGAGAAAGGCGTCGTCGTAGGAATTCTGTGTCCTGCGCTTTTTGGCCTTGAGTTTGGCAACAACGGCACAGGCAAAAATTTGAAACAGTCTGTCGTCGCTTGAGGAAATTTTTTTGACCGTCATTTTATTTTCGGTCAGGGTGCCGGTTTTGTCGGTGCAAAGCAAATCGATGTTGCCGAAATCTTCCATGGCCGAAAGCCTCCTTACGACGACGTGTTGCTTCGCCAATTTCAAAGCTCCGGTGGAAAGGGTGACGGTGGCAATTACCGGCAACGCCTCCGGAACCGTTGAAACCGCAAGCGCTATGACGAAAATGAAAAGATCGGCGGAGCTGACGCTTCCCGGAAGTAAGAAGAGTTTAATGACAAAAACAAAAATCAGACCCAGCAGCACTATTTTCATCAAAAACGAGCTGAAGGATTGCAAGGATTTTTCGTACTGGGTTTGTTTTTTGGTCGCGGTCGAAAGTTTGGCGATGCTCCCGAGCTCGGTTTCATCGCCGGTGGCGTAAACCATTCCGACGGCTGATCCTTTTTCAATAACGCTCCCGGCGAACAACAGACCTTCGGCCGTGGCGTTGGCTTCGGTTTCCGCTCGTTTGGCCACCGGAACCGACTCTCCGGTCAGTTGGGACTCGTTTACCTGCAAATCCAGCACCTCCGTAATCCTCAAGTCGGCCGGAACAATATCCCCCTCGCGGACAATAACGACGTCTCCCGGGACTATTTTTGATTCGTCAATCAAAAAAATTTCCCCGTCGCGCTTGACCCTGATTTGCTTGGTAATGAAGCGGGAAAGCTTTTCTATCACTTTTTCCGATCTGTACTCCTCGAAAAATCCAAGCAGGGTGTTGATAAGCAAAATGAAGAGGATTATTGTTCCGTCGCGGTAATCACCGATGCTGTGCGCCAAAAAGGCGGCGATAAGAAGAAGATAAATCAGCGAACTTTTGAACTGGCGCCCGAGAACTCCCAACGCGCTTATTTTCTTTCTGCTAAAAACATTCGGGCCGAAAGTCGACAAACGTATCGCAGCTTCTTTGGTAGACAACCCTTCTTCTTGAGAGCGAAGCCGGCTACGCAAATCGGCTAAACTGGTTTTTAAAACTTCTTGCTTTTGCATAAGCGGGGTACATTTTAATTATACCTCCAACCGCCGCTATTTATCAGAATCGAGGAGGCGCCAAAGCGCCAAACTGCCGTAGCTGCGATAAGGAGACCAGCGCCCGGTAATTCTTTCCACGCTTTTTAAAGAGTGGGTTCTGTTTTTCCCGTACACCTTTTCCAGGCCCTTGCGCAATCCAAGGTCCCCGAAGGAAAAAACGTCTTCCCTGCCCAGGGTAAAAATCAAAAACATCTCCGCGGTCCAACGGCCGACGCCTTTAATTTTGGTAAGCTCGGCGATCACCTCCTCGTCGCTTGATTTGGAAAGATTCTTCAAATCGACTTCCCCGTTCCGAACGCTTTGCGCCAAGTTGCGCACATAGCGCGCCTTGGCGTAAGACATTCCGATGGAGCGAAATTTTTCTTCGGAAATCTCCAAAATTTTTTCGGGAGTAGGCGCGCCGGAAAACAAACCGAGAAATCGATTGAAAATCGCGTCTGCCGCCCTGCTGCCCAACTGCTGGGAAATTATGTCTGCGCAAAGCTTTAAAAAATATTTATCGGTCTCTTTTTCGGCGCGGAGTTTTTTCAGTCCCATTTTCTCCATGACCGCGTGAATATTCGGATCAACCCGGCGGAAATGTCGTTTAACGTGTTGCGTCTCCTTTCTTCTTACCTCGGCCATTTTGATTAAGAAACTCTGGATCTGTTTCTAACAAGGAATCCGAGCGTGTTCCCGATATTTTATACCAATAACGCGCGGCGTAAAACGCCTCGCATCGGCGGGTTTCACCGCTTCTTCGGCTAAACCCGTGCGGTCTCCGTCGAAAATCAGCGGGCTACCCGCAGTTTGCGCCGGGTTAGCGCCGCCCGCGGACGGCAGGGCGATTTAAAGATCTTTTTTTGAAGCCTTGGTCTTGCCGGCTCCGCGCGCCAGAAGCAATTTCGTGTATTTTTTCTCCGCCGTTAAGATATGGTTTTCCAGCCAATCTATTACAAAAAGGGACATTTTCTCCGCCACAGCCCCGGCGTCGCTTTCGGGCTTCTCGATTTCAT
>JAMCXR010000019.1 GCA_023474185.1 Patescibacteria group bacterium
AATTGTTCAACCGGCGGAGAAAATTCAAATGAGGCTTAATCTCGTCGATCAAAGCGCCGGCTTTTTCGAGGTTGCTTTCCGAATTTTTCAGCTTTCTTTCCGCTTCGGCTTTTTTCAGCCTGAATTCCTTGAGCCCGAGGATTTCTTCAATCATCATTCTCCTTTCTAGCGGCAGGGAACGGATAAAAATATCGCTTTCTCCTTGATTGACGGTCGTCAAGCCCCTCGCACCGAGTCTGGATTTGGCGAAAAAGTCGATGATGTCCTTCAACCTTACTTCGGACTTGTTGAGAAAAATCTGGGTCGCGCCGTCCCGCGAAACCCGGCGGGAGACTGACACCTCGCTGTAGTCGACAGGAAAAAATCCAGCGGAATTGTCGAAATAAAGGGTGGCTTGGGCCAGTCCGGATCGCGGCTTGGTCGGCGTTCCGGCAAAGATAAGGTCTTCGGCACGGCTGCTTCGCAGGTTTTTTGCGTCACGCTCGCCTAGTATCCAGCGTAAAGCGTCGGTGACATTCGATTTCCCGGAACCATTGGGCCCGACGATTGCTATCACTCGTCCATCCAGATCAAGCGACGTCTTGTCGGCAAACGACTTGAACCCCTGGAGATCTAATTTCTTCAAAAACATATTAGTCGGCGCCGAGTTTCTGCAGCGCTTCTTCCGCGGCGTTGGTTTCCGCTTCCTGCTTCGATTTTCCCTCGCCTTCGCTTTCGAGCCTGTCGCCGAAATAAAGGCCAACTTTGAAAATCCTGTCGTGAGCCGGGCCGGATTCGGAAATTACCTTGTAGGTCGGAGTTATTTTCAGCTTTTCCTGGGCAATTTCCTGCACTCTGCTTTTGGCGTCTTTGCCGCCAGAGCGTAAAATTTCGTCGATGTTCGGGAAAATAAACTTGGCGATGAATTCTTTGGCCGCGTCAAAGCCGGCGTCAAGATAAATGGCGCCGATTACCGCTTCTACCGCGTCGGCCGAAATCGACTCCCGGCTCTTGGTCTTATCCAGTTCTCTCGCTTCCCCCTTGGAAACGAGAATTTTTTCCGCCAAGCCGATATCGTCGGCAACGCGCGCCAGCATTTTGGCGTTCACCAAAGCCGCGCGGTAAGATGTCATTTCTCCTTCTTCTTTTTCCGGCAGCCGGTTGAACAATTCTTCGGTGACGATTAATTCCAAAACGGCGTCGCCCAAAAACTCCAGCCGTTCGTTATTGCCGTATTTGTACCGCGGGTTTTCGTTGAGGTAGGAACGATGAGTCAGCGCCTCTTGCAGTAAATCGTTATTTTTAAAATCAGTTCCTATCCTTTTTTCCAGTTCAGTCAGAAGATTCATCGCTTTTGAGGTCTGGGCTGTCGACGTTTTGAGTCTTGACGTCGGCGTTCGGATCTATTTGGCGATAAATGGTTCCCAAGACGCCGTTGACAAACTTGCTGGAATTCTGGCCGCCGTAAGTTTTAGCCAGCTCCACCGCTTCATTAATTGCCACTCTCGGAGGCACATCCATCGACTTGCCGTAGACTAGCTCGTAAAGGCCTATGCGTAAAATGTTGCGATCGATTAACGAAAGCTTTTCCACCGGCCAATCCGGCGCAGCCTTGCCGATGATGTTGTTCAATTCGTCGAATTTCCCTTGCACGCCATCCGTCAAGGCGTAAAGATATTTGTAATCTCTTTCTTCAAAGCCAGGACCGAATTCTTTGACGTTCCGATCTACCACGGTCTTCAAATCTTCCTTTCTCTCGTAAAAATCCCACTCGTAGAGCGACTGCAAAGCCAGTGATCTTCCTAAAGCCCTCGAAGCCATAATTTATTGTTGGTGTTCAGAAGCCGGTTTGGTTTACTTCTTTTCTGCAGATGGGTAATAGCCGCAGTGCCGGCAGGCGCGATGCGGCAGCATAGGAAATTTGCATTTCGGACACTCGGTCAAATTGGTTGGTTTCAGGGCAAGATGGCTACGCCGTCTTCCTACTTTTGAAACGCTGTGGTGACTAGATCTTCCCATAGTTTTTTTCCCGCCTTTATGTATCGGTAGTATAGTTGCTGAGACCAAAAAGTCAACCTGTCGGCGCCTTGGAGCTTCGGAATCATTCCCTAAGCTCCAAGATTTAAGTTCCGAGCTTCAGTCGAATCTTTCTTCCGCTACGTGCCTTTTTATCTCCTCCGCCAAGAGCTTGATGTGCCCCTCATACTCATTTTCGAGCTTTGACCAAAGAGCTAGGCAGTGGGGGCAACTGTTCGCCGCTTTCTTGTAATCCTGCATTCTCCAAAGACTGTCGGAAATCTCGGACAACTGATGGACCAAATCGTGATTCCAATCTTTAAGCATATTTAGCAATCCGATTTAAATCTCGACCTTTTTCTAAATATACAACTTATTTCGCCGATCTTTAAGACCGGAAAAATGGGTTGCGCTACGGTTTTTCAGCATTGTATATCGCCTGAATCTGAGCCGAGGTTAAGGCGGTATTGTACATGCTGATGTCGTCCAATAATCCGTTATAGAAATCCGCGCTGCCGTTGCTTCTGGCGGCAAATGTCAGGTTGTTGGCATTGATTCCCATGCTTCCGGCCTGCGTCCGGTAATAAACCAGCGTACCGTTCTTGTAAAAATACTGATCAGAGCCGTTATAAACGACGGTCATCATCGTCCACGCGCCTGTAGTGGCGTTGAAATTTTGTCCGTACCAAGCCCAGCTTGGCTGCCAAGCATAACATCCGTTTTGTCCACAGTCCGAATGGACTTCGGCTTCGTAGAGACTCTCCTTGTTGTAGAGAATCCCGGCCGTAACGCTACTGGCGTCAAACCAAACATTGACCGTCCAATTATTCGTCCCGGGGTTGGTGGACGAGCTGTTTAGGACCCTGATAAAATCGTCAGTGCCGTCGAAAGACAGACAACCGCCGCTCAAACATCCGGCTGTCAGGTAAGTCGGGCCAGTGCCGGTCGAGGTTGCATCCAGCAGTGTGCCGTTATTTCCCCACCCCGAAAGATCGGCAGTCGTTGAATTCAAACCCCCGGAGGCGTCGTTAAAATTCCAGAGGCCGACCAAACCGTGCAGAAACGGAGATAAGTTCAGGTTGTCGCCTATTTCGTAAGTCGTTGGATCGTCTCCCCCGTCCGTGGCCGCATAAGTCTGATACTTATCCGACTCAAAATGGCCGGTCAGCTCGAAAGAGGTGCCGTTGGTAACGTAAGTGTAGTACTCACCTTTGCTGGCCAAATTAATCGGATCGATGGGCAGGGTGGAAATCGGCGATCCGCCCGCCATTTGCGTGAAGTTTATCGGCAGCCAGCCGGTGCCGTTGACGTTAAATAAATTGGTTTGAGTCACGCAGTTGTAACTCCAACCCGGCGGCAAAGTCGGAAGACTCAAATTCGAACAGGCGGCAGACGTGTCCGGAATCGATACGTAAACCGTGTTGGTCGTCCCCAAGCCAGAAAGCCCGGGACCTTGATAAATGTAGCTGGAAATATTTTCGTCAAGGGAGTTCAGATCGCTTATTCTCCTGGCGTCCCGGCCTTGGTCCAAAAGCTGTGCCGGGTTAATTACTATGATAATCGTTGACGCTAGAATGCCGATGATGGAAATGGTTATTATAAGTTCGGCTAGCGTGAAAGAATCTCTTTTCATTATCGCACCATGAAAGAAAATCTTTCTTTCAGCTTGTTAACGATACCGGCCAATTCCGCGTCGGCTTCGGCGTCTTTCATGGTGCGGTCCGTTGCCTGAAAAACCAACCTGAGGGTCACCCGCCGCGCGTCATAATAATCAGCCACGTCGACATCCCACAGGTGTGGAACCTTGGCTTGGTTGATGGTTTCCAAAACCTCTCCCACCAAAACGTCGCCTTGAAATTCCAACGAAAGATCCCGGGTAATAGAGGGGTACTTCGGCAAGGGATAATATTCAAACTCTTCAGACGAAAAAATCCGAACCGCATCCAAGTCCAATTCTCCCGCTCCACGCTGTCCGCCGTGATAAACGGTTATTCTGCCGACGACTTTATGGTCGGATTCCAAAAGCAGGGTGTCTGCCCCCCACGGACGAAAAAACAAATCGGTGATGCCCAAACTTCTAAGCAGCTGCTCGGCAACGCCCCGCAAAGCCGCCGCTGGCGACCAATTCTTGGTCGCTAGGCCGGGCTTCGCGGCTACGCCGAAAGCCAAATGATTTTTCTCCCCCGCCCTGCCGAATACTTTTCCAACCTCAAAAACTCGTACCTCTCCGTAGTGGCGCAAATTGCCGTCCAACGCCTGAATGATCCCGCTTATCAGTTCGCCCCGCAGATACCGTTTGTCTTCGGCAATCGGGTTTTGTAGTTCAATCAGTTTTCTTTCGCCGGCGCCGCCGAAAAGCCACTCCGATTCCGGACGCCCAAAGAAAGAATAAGAATAAATTTCACTGAAGCCCAAATTGAGCAAAAAGTCACGGCATTTTTCCCGAGTCACGAAAGCGTCATCGACTTCCGCAGGCTTGACTGATATACGCGGGGCTTCCGGTTTAATATTGTTGTAACCGTAAATCCTTCCTACCTCCTCTGTGAGATCCTCAAAAGATTGAACGTCACGACGAATGGTAGGAATTTCCACCAGGAAGTCGAATCTGCCCTCGGCCGATTTTCCGGCCGTCAGAACACTCATTCCCAACCCCTTCAGTATCGAGACGACTTCTTTTCTAGGAAGGTCCGCACCTAAAATCCCGGACATTTTTTCGAGATTGAACCCTATTATTTCTTTACCGATCGGCCGCGGATAGTAATCGGTGGAATCAATTACCCTGGCCCCGGCCAGTTCCTTTAGCAAAACCACAGCCCGGTTGGCACCGTATTCCGCAAGCTCCGGGCTTAAATTGCGCGAGAATCTTGCGGATGCATCCGTCAAAATACCTGTTTTCTTCGAGGTGGCATAAATGCGGGCTTGGTCAAAGTTAGCCGACTCCACGATTATTCTTTTGGTCGAACCGTCAACTTCGGCTTTCTTTCCCCCTTTTATCCCAGCAATGGCCAAAAAGCCGTCGGCATCGGCTATCACCAAGTCGGCACTGGTCAGGTCGCAAATTTTTCCGTCCAGCGTTCCTGCCTTCTCCCCCGATCGGGCTAAGCGAACAACGATGTTTTTCTTCCTGCCACCCGCCACCTTGTCGTAATCGAAAGCGTGGAGGGGTTGGCCGACTTCCAGCATGACGTAATTCATTATGTCTACCACCAAACTAATCGGGCGCAGGCCGCAAGCAATCAAAGTTTTCTTCAGCCAGACCGGAGAAGAATGTTTTTTGCCGTCCAGCTGCAAAACGACCGCTTCGTATCTTGGACAATCAGCCGGATTTTCCACCCTAACGCCGACCAAACCGTTTCCCTCGGGCATATTTACCGAGAGGCTTAGCCCTTTTGGTAAAACTATTTTCTTTTGAAAAATAGCCGAGGCTTCTTTGGCAATGCCCCAATGGGAAGCCGCGTCGGAATAACGGTTGGCAGGCAGCGAGATGTCTAAAACGTCCCCGCCGGCATCTTCCGTTTCGAAAGCCTTCAGGTTAAACTCGGCGACGAATTTTTTCTTGGCCGGAACCTGGGGAATGAATTTTTTAATCAAGGAGTAGCTGAATTTCATTGGCTAATTAATTTTTTTAAAACTGATCGATAAACCTTAAATCGTCGCCGTAAAAAAGCCTGATGTCGGGGATCTTGTACTTGAGCATTGCCAAGCGCTCCAGCCCGACTCCGAAAGCGAATCCTCGCCATTCGCCGGGGTTGTAATGGGCGGCTTCGAAAACTTTCTGGTTGACCATTCCCGCCCCCATTACTTCCAACCAATCCGATTTACGGCTCTCGGCAATGGCCTTTAAATTCGCATTCGACTTGCTTTTGCCGCCAACCAAGCGGATGTCGACTTCCAAACTGGGTTCGGTGAACGGAAAATAACTCGGCCTGAATCTAAACTCGGTTTCGGAGCCGAACATCTTTTTTAGAAACTCGCCGATGACATACTTAAAATTGGCCAAACTAACGTCTTTGCCGACCATTAATCCTTCCACCTGGTAAAAATTGGCTTCATGGGAAGCGTCTGTGGCTTCGTATCTAAAAACCCTTCCCGGAACTATAATTTGCAGGGGCGGGGTGTGGGTTTCCAAATACCTGACCTGCATCGGACTGGTATGCGTCCTCAAAAGTAATCTCTCTCCGGGCCGTTCCTTAGCTCCTTCGGAGATTTGCAAGTTTTTGGCTATTATTTCCGAAGTGGCGGACGGCTTTAGCCAAAACGTATCCCACATTTCGCGAGCCGGATGATTGGCCGGAATATTTAAAGCATCGAAATTGTAATGTTCGGTTTCAACTTCCGGCCCGTCCACCACCGAAAAATTCATCGAGGAAAAGATATCCACGACTTTCCTCTCCATAATCGTCAACGGATGCAAATGGCCGGTACGATGTCGGATTCCCGGCCGGGTCAAATCTGCCTTGGCCGCCTCCTTGATCGATGAAAACTCTCTTTCCTTGGAATCCAACAGTTCCTCGATCGAACGCTTGATTTTTTGCAGCTTTGGAGCAAGCGTCCTTTTTTCCTCCAGCGTCAAGTCTTTCAGACCGCGTAAATTCCTCGTCAGATCGCTTTTCCTGCCGACGTATTTAATTCGAAGTTTCTTCAACTCCTCCGGATTCTCGGCGGACTCGATATCCGCGTAGGCTTCTTTTTCTAAATCGTCCATTGGCATGGTTTGATCTGTATATAATTAATATTAAGGGAAAGATTATTTTTGACAATGACGGCTGATTATAATAAACTGAGCAAGTAAAGCATAGCGGGGTGGAGGAACGGTACCTCGTGAGGCCCATAACCTCAAGGAGCGGGTTCAATTCCCGCCCCCGCAACAAAATTATTCTTCTTCTGGCGGATAACAAAAAGGCCCGGGAGCTTTGGCTTGAAACTCTAGCCAAAGCTTCCCGAGCCCGTCGTCGGTCAAGCGATAACGTAAGGAAGGTCGCGGAGGGCAAGCTGCGGCGTGTCGGCGTAGAAAATACCAGCCTCTCTCGCCGCCAGCTTGGAATGGGCGGCCTCCACCGCCTTAGTGAACTGGCAGAGGCGCTTCGGCAAAGCCTCGTCGCTCCATCCGGACCACGGAATCACACTCAGCGCGACGCCGTGCTCGAAATCGACGGATAGCCAGTAGCTGCGAATAGTGATTCTGATCCTGCCGCTCTTTATTCTCCGGGCGAACACCGACGTTCCCGATTCCCGAAGCAGGAAAACCGCCTGCCGCTTATAGAACTCGGAGCTGTACCCCGAGACCTCCAAAAGTGGCTTGAGCGGCCGGCCGCTCGTTCCACAAACTATCGAAACCGTATCGCCTTTGGAGCCGCTGCCGCTCTCCGCTCCAAAAAGCCAGAGAGTCTGAACGAGGGAGTGACAGGAAAGAGAGCAGAACGGCTCCGGTACCACGTATGTACGCCGCCGGCCCCCGTCCTCGGTCCGAAACGTTTCGCGGTGAATAGGCAGCGCCAGGTTCATCCCGCGGGGATACTCGAACTGAATTCCGTTCCGTTTCCAAGCCTGGGCGACGAAACAGTTGT
>JAMCXR010000029.1 GCA_023474185.1 Patescibacteria group bacterium
TCCACTTTATTTTCGGAGATGAGCGCGACATCTTGGATATGCCTCAACGCAAAAATTTGTCCTCGCAGTTTGGCAGCTTTCTCGAATTCAGTTTTCTTGGCAGCCTCTTTCATTTCCTCCTCCAGCGACCTTAATATTCTTTCTTTTCTGCCTTCAAAAAATAACTGAATGTTTTTGATGGTTTTCAAATATTCTTTTTTACTTACCGCTCCAATACAAGTTCCCGGACAAAGGCCTATCTCGTATTCGAAGCACGGCCGTTTGAACCGACCGACCTCTTCTGGCGGATGAATGCTGTACGGAAAAATGCGGCGGATTATCCTCAGCGCCTCGCGGATGCTCGAAGCCGAGGTAAACGGACCGAATACGGCCCGGGACGGAATGTTTTGTAACTCTTTGCCATAAGATAAGAGAATCCTCGGAAAAGTGTCCTTGGTTATAGCCACATGCAAAAAGCTCTTGTCGTCCTTTTCGCGAATGTTGTATTGCGGATAATACTTCTTAATAAGGCTTGATTCCAAGATTAAAGCCTCAATGGCCGTCTCGGTCTTAAGAAAATCTACCCTGGCTATCTCGGAAACCATTTTGGAAATTCTCGCCTCCTGCGGACGCAAAAAATAACTGGAGACTCTCCTTTTAAGATTAATTGCCTTGCCAACATAAACAACTTTCTCGGCGCTGTTTTTCATTAAGTACACGCCCGGTGTAGCGGGAAGGTTGCTGTAAGGTTTTTTTTGACTGGTCATAATACAAATCTTATTCCGACGCACCAACTATAAAAACGGCCGTCAAAGTAGTTGATATGTGTCTAACGCTTTAGATTTTTGTTTCGGTCTTCAGGATTCTTCTCAAGTACTCTCCGGTGTAGCTTTCGGCTCTTTTAGAAACCTCTTCGGGCGTGCCTGCGGCCACCACTTTGCCGCCCGCCTCTCCGCCTTCCGGCCCCAAGTCTATTACCCAGTCCGCGCATTTTATCACGTCGAGGTTGTGCTCGATAACGACTATGGTGTTTCCTCTATCTACCAGCCTCTGCAGCACGGCCAAAAGCTTTTCTATGTCCGAAAAATGAAGACCGGTTGTCGGCTCATCCAAAAGATAAAGCGTGCGCCTGGTGTCGCGTTTGGCCAGTTCCGCCGCCAGTTTTATCCTTTGTGCCTCTCCTCCCGAAAGAGTAGTTGCCGGCTGTCCAAGTTCCATGTAGCCCAATCCGACTTCGTCCAAAATTTTCAGTTTGTCGTAGAGCGACGGAATGTCTTCAAAGAATTTCACAGCTTCGGAAACCGTCATTTTTAGCACGTCGTAGATATTCTTTTCTTTGTATTCGACTTCCAAAGTTTCCCTGTCGAATCTTTTCCCCTGGCAGATGTTGCAGGTCACGTAAACCGTCGGCAGGAAGTGCATTTCTATTGCCAAATATCCGTGCCCCTCGCAATGTTCGCATCTTCCGCCCCTGACATTGAAGCTGAAACGCCCCGGTCTCCATCCTCTTACTCTCGAGTCTTCCGTAGCGGCAAAAAGATCGCGGACTTCCGTCCAAGCCCCGATATACGTGGCGGGGTTGGAACGCGGCGTGCGGCCTATCGGCGACTGATCGATGTTTATGACCCTGTTCAAGTATTCCAGACCAAGTATGGACTTATGCGCTCCAGGCCTATGGCTCGCACGATTGAATTTGTTGGCTAAAGTCTTGTACAGCACGTCATAGACGAGCGTGCTTTTACCCGAGCCGGAAACGCCGGTTATTACGGTGAATTTTCTCAGCGGAATATCGACGTCGATGTTTTTAAGATTGTTTTCCGTTGCCCCTCTTATCTTCAAAAAATCCCCCGGGTGCCGCACCGGACGGCGATCTTCCGGAATTTCTATTTTCTTGTCCCCGCGGAGATAGTCCAAGGTAAGCGATTTCTGTTTTTTGTCCTTGAGTATCTCCGGTAACGGCCCCTGGGCCACAACTTTGCCGCCATTCACGCCGGCTCCGGGACCGAAATCTACCAAATAGTCGCTGGCGTGGATTGTATCCTCGTCGTGCTCAACGACGACTATCGTATTCCCCAAATCGCGCAGGTTTTGCAGGGTTTTGATAAGCTTGGCGTTGTCGCGCTGGTGCAAACCAATGGTCGGCTCGTCCAGGATATAAAGAGTTCCAACTAGCCTGGATCCTATCTGCGAGGCCAATCTTATTCTTTGAGCTTCGCCGCCGGAAAGAGTCCCGGCTTTCCTGTCGAGCGTCAAATAATTCAGCCCGACATCAACCAAAAATTTCAGCCGGCTTTTAATTTCGCGCAAAGGCACCTCGGCTACTATTTTTTGCTCAAGATTTAATTTTATTTTCTCGAAAAACGCCGTTGCCTCGTCGATGGAAAAAGCCGTAACCTCAGTGATGTTTTTGCCTCCGATTAATACGCTCAAGGCCTCGGGGCGCAAGCGCTTTCCAACGCAGACCGGACAAACTTCTTCCGTCCATAAATCTTTCGTTCCCAATCCGTGGCAAGCCTCGCAGGCCCCGTAAGGACTATTAAACGAGAAAAGTCTCGGTTCTATTTCCGGAAAGGAAAAGTTGTCGTTCGGACAGGTAAATTTCGCCGAAAGAGAAACTTCGTTTTTATCGGTAATGATAGTCGCAACGTCATTACCGTATTTTAGAGCCGCTTCGATGGACTCTGCCAATCTCTGACGATTGTCCTTATCCTTGAAATCCATTCCGCCAGGGATGCGATCAACGACCAGTTCTATCGTATGTTTCTTATTTTTGCTAAGTTCGATTCGTTCGTGAAGCGAATGCAATTTTCCGTCGATTCTGGCCTCGCGGAAGCCAGCGTTGAGGAAATCGTAAAGCATCTGATAGTATTCTCCTTTGCGGCCGCGGACGGCCGGAGAAAGTATCAGAACATTCTTGCCGGAGGCGTCTTCTTTGGCCAAGGTGATGGCCGCGTCTACTATTTGATCGTTGGTCAACCGCCGTATTTCCCTTCCACAAACGGGACAATACGGAACGCCGACGCGCGCGAAAAGAACGCGGAGGTAGTCGTAAATCTCCGTAATCGTGGCTACAGTCGAGCGCGGATTCGAGGAATGCGCTTTCTGGTCTATGGAAATTGCCGGTGACAAGCCCTCTATTTCGTCCATGTCCGGTTTGTCCATTCTTTCTAAAAACTGCCGGGCGTAAGCCGAAAGCGACTCAATATACCTTCTCTGACCTTCGGCAAAAATAGTATCGAAAGCCAAGCTGGATTTTCCGGATCCCGAAGGGCCGGTGAATATAACCATCTGATCCCGCGGGATTTCCAAATCTATGTCTTTTAAATTATGCTCCCTTGCTCCTTTTATTTTTATCTTCGTCTGCATGGTTTATCTGGCTTTGCCAGCGCTTTCTTCTTCGACAAATTTTTTCGACTTAAGCTCCTTGATTTCGTCCCTTAGTATAGCCGCAAGTTCGAAGTCTAAATCCTTAGCCGCCTGCTTCATTTCCTTCTCTTTATCGCGGATAAGCTCCTCGACGGCCCGTTTTGACCTGACCACGGGTTTCATTTCCAAGGAAAGAATTTCTTCCGAAGGCAAGATGTCTTTTATCTCCTTTTCAATCGTTTTCGGAGTAATGCAGTGCTCTTTGTTATATGCTAGTTGCCGTCGCCGGCGACGCTCGGTTTCGCCCACCGCGCGCTTGATGGAACCGGTAATTTCATCCGCATACATTAAAACCTCTCCGTTGACGTTTCTGGCCGCGCGGCCGATGGTTTGGATAAGCGAAGTCTCGCTTCGCAGAAACCCTTCCTTGTCGGCGTCAAGTATCGCCACCAGCGATACCTCGGGCAAGTCCAAGCCTTCCCTCAGGAGATTAACGCCGACTAAAACGTCGAAATCCCCCTTTCTCAATTTGGTGAGTATTTTTATGCGCTCCAGGGTTTTAACGTCGCTGTGGAGATAGCTTACCTTAATCTTTTTCTTCTCGCCAAGGTACTCGCTCAAATCCTCCGCCATTTTTTTGGTTAAAGTGGTCACCAGCACCCTTTCCTTCTTCGCCACACGCTCCTCAATACGCGGAATAAGATCATCGACCTGGCCTGTTGCTGGACGCATGGTAACCTTGGGATCAATCAAGCCCGTCGGACGGATTATCTGCTCGACTATTTGTTTGCTTGCGTCACGCTCATAAGGACCCGGAGTAGCCGAGGTGAAAATCGCCTGCCCGATTCTCTTTTCGAATTCGCGAAACCTTAAAGGCCTGTTGTCGGCCGCCGAAGGCAACCGAAAACCGTATTCGATAAGCGTTTCCTTTCTGACGCGGTCTCCCTCGTACATCCCGTTTAGCTGGGGAATAGTTATATGTGATTCGTCTATGACCGTCAAAAAATCATCTGGGAAATAATCCAGAAGAGTCGCTGGCGGTTCGCCCGCCTTGCGCCCCGAAAGGTGCCGCGAGTAGTTTTCTATGCCGTGGCAATATCCTATCTCGCGCATCATAGCCACATCGTTTTTGGTTCTCCTTTCGAGTCTTTCGGCTTCGAGGTATTTGCCTTCTTTTTCAAAATACTTAAGCCTTTCTTTAAGCTCGGCCATAATATCCTTGACGGCATGTTCGCGTTCTTCCTTTCCCGTCAGGAAATGTTTTGCCGGAGAAATAAATATTTCTTCCGTTTTCGGAGTCTTGCCAAGCTGCCAGCCTTTGACCGGATCGATAACAAAGATGTCGGTAATCGCGTCATCGACAACGCGAAGGTTGTAGATAACCTCCTCGTTGACCGGCATTACCTCCCAGTTGTCGCCCCGCAAGCGGAAACTGCCGCGTTTTAATTCCGACGTTGTCCGGCTAAAATGTATCTCGACCAGCTTCCGCGTCATTTCCTTCCTCGAAAGCCTGTCGCCGACCTTGAGATGCAAAAGGTTGGCTCTGTACGTCTCCGGTGCCCCCAACCCATAAATACAAGAAACGGAAGCCACGATTACCACGTCGCGGCGCGTTAAAAGGGCGGTCGTGGCCGCGTGGCGAAGGCGGTCTATTTCGTCGTTAATCATCGCCTCCTTGTCGATGTAAGTGTCGCTCAAGGGCATATATGCCTCCGGCTGGTAATAGTCGTAGTAAGAAACGAAATAGTGGACGGCGTTGTTGGGGAAAAGCTCCCTGAACTCGTTGCAAAGCTGGGCGGCCAGAGTTTTGTTGTGGGCGATGACCAAAGTCGGCCGGTTAATCTCCTCAATGACGTTTGCGACCGTAAATGTCTTTCCGGATCCGGTCACGCCTAAAAGGGTTTGCTTATCAAACCCTTTGTTAAGCCCCTCGACCAGTTTTCCGATGGCTTGCGGCTGGTCTCCGGCCGGCTTGTTTTTGCTTATCAGTTCAAAACCCATTCTTACGCCAAAACGCCCCCGTTTCGGTTCCTTTAGGGGGTGTTAGCTCCAATTAGAATATAACAAACTCCGCTTTTGGTCAATTTCGCAGCGGAACCCATTATCCGTGCCTGATTTCTAAAACATCACCGTCCTGGACAGCGTAGTCCTTTCCTTCCAGCCTCAGCCACCCGTTTTGCTTGGCCTTCGCCCAACTACCAGCCTCGAGAAGTTTTTGCCAGCTTATGACTTCGGCTCTAATGAACTTGTCTTCAAAATCGCTGTGAATGATGCCGGCGGCCTGCGGGGCCTTTGTTTCCTTTTCGATAGTCCAAGCCCTAGTTTCATCTTCTCCAGTAGTGAAGAAACTTATAAGCCCCAATACCTCGTACGCTTTGGACACCAGACTATCGACGTTGTCCACGTTGTTCAAATCGAAACAAACGTATTCCGAACCCAGTTCTTTGATTCGGGCTAAAAGATCTTCGTTTTCGCATCCCTGGAGACCGTTCAGCAAAAATATTTGCGGCTTGGCCGTCAACAGTTGCAGTTCCTTCACGGCTTGATTGTACAAAATGTCCGCTGCCAGAGAATTAGCCAGTTTTCCGGCCTGGAGCGCTTCTACCACGGCTTCCACACTTCTTTCGTCTTCCTTTTTTTTCTTATCGCCACTCCTCGCTTCGCTCCGCAGCTTTTCCAGCCTTCTCTCGGCCTTCTCCAAGTCCTTGAAAACCAGCTCAAGATTGATGATCTCCAAATCGCGCAGGGGATCTACCGAGTTTTCCACGTGAATGATTTCCTCTCCGCCGAAACAACGAAGGACGTGACAAACGGCGTTTACCTCGCTAATGTGCCCCAAAAACTGATTGCCTAACCCCTGTCCTTCGTGGGCGCCTCTGACCAAACCGGCAATGTCGTAAAACTCGACCACGGCCGGTATTTTTTTGGCCGATTTACTCATTACATTCAGCTTTTCCAGCCTTTCGTCGGGTACAGAAACAATTCCGACATTCGGATCAATGGTAGCAAAGGGATAGTTAGCCACGTTAACTTCCTGCTTAGTCAATATCCGAAATAAAGTCGATTTGCCAACGTTGGGCAAGCCGACAATGCCGATGGAAAGTTTCATGCCGTGAGTATCTCCGCCTCTTTCTTGCCTATTAAAACGGTGTGTTCGAAATGCGCCACGATGCTTTTATCGGCCGCTTCATAACTGTCGTCCGGCAAGTCGACTACGGCGTTGGTTCCAAGGCTAAGAATAGGCTCTATCGCCAAAACCATTCCTTCCTTTAGCGTCATTCCGCTTCCCGGCTGGCCGAAATTATAAATCATCGGTTCTTCGTGCACCGCCTGCCCCACGCCATGGCCGCCTAGCTCTTCCAAGACGTAAACGCCACCGGCGGTGGCGACTCTTTCCACCGCAAACCCGATATCGCCGACGGTTTTCCCGACTTTTGCCGCTCTGATTCCGGCCCGGAGAGCCATTTCCGTCAGCCGCAAGAGATTCTTTACCGGAGTTTCCACGCTTCCCAAAACAATAGTGGTTGCCGAATCGGTAATCGCTCCGCGGTAATTTACTCCCAAATCTATCTTTAGAACGTCGCCCGACTGCAGCCGGTAATCGGTCGGCCGACCGTGAACCGCAATGGAATTCAGCGAAGTGCAAATGGCGTAGGGATAGGGAAATCTGGCGCCTTCCGGCCGGTAGCCCAAAAAAGCAGGGGTTGCGCCGGATTCGGCAATCAGTTTCCTGGCTAATTCATCCAGATCGGTAAGCCTGGTATTGATTTTAGTGGCTGCCTTGAGCTTCCGTAAAACTCCCGCCAGTATCTTTCCGGACTCGCGGAAAGTCGTAACTTCTTCTTTGGTTGTAATTAAACTCATAAAGATTTTATTTTTTTCAAAGCCGAAGCAAAAATTTTATAAGGCGGCGGAGTGGTATCGAGAGTTATAAATTTATAACCTTCCCGGCGATAAGCGGAAAAAATAGGTTCCGTCGTTTCCAGATACTCTTTTAATCTTACCTTAATTACCGCCGGTTTATCCAGTTCCCTTTTCTCCAATCTACCCAGGCAAATGGGGCAAGTTCTATTCCTCGGAGAAAAACCGATGGGGCTGGCGCCACAAACCGAACAAATTAACCGCTTGGAGTTCCTCGCGATGGACACCTGCGGATTGACTTTAAGTTCGATAAAAACGAGGTTTTCTCGGCCAAAGGTTCTTGTCAAAAAAGGTATCAGTACTCGGGCTTCCTCGAATCGCCGCGGCGAGCCGCTTAAAACCACGCCGTCCCCGTACCGAGCTATGCGTTTCAAGTCGCCAAGGACCATTTTCGTCACAACCGGCGCCGGCAATAACCCTCCCTCCGCGAAAACTTTTTCCTCGCCCAAAACCGCGCGGTTTTTGCTCTCGTGAGCCTTTTTGATTTTCTTCTCGATTTCGCTGCCAGTATCGTACTGGATAAGTCCGAATTTGCTAGCCAAAAACCTTGCTAGAGTTCCCTTGCCGGACCCCGGCGGTCCGAAAACGATTATAGCTCTAGGAGCGTTCATACTCGCGCAGCGTAAGCTGAGAATCGATTTGCTTAGCTGTGTCCAACGCCACTGCGACTACAATTAGGAGCGCTGTGCCCCCGATTGTCAGTGTTTTGGTTCCGGTTGCAACCTGGGTCACGATTGGCAAAACGGCTATGGCACCCAGGAATAAGGCGCCGAAAAGAGTGACTCGGCTGACGACTTTAGAAAGGTACTGGGTCGTCGGCTCCCCAGGCCTGATTCCGGGGAGGAAACCACCGCTCCGTTGCAAGCTCTTAGAAATTTCTGCTGGGTCGAACGTCACCGCCGTGTAGAAGTACGTGAAAATAAAAACCAGGAGGAAATAAGCAATTCCGTACCACAGCTGGTTGTTGGTGAAATTGGTCACCCAATTGGTAATCGCACTCCCCCAATTCAAACTAAAAGCGGAAATCATCTGCCCAAGGAATTGCGGGAAAAGCAAAACCGAAATGGCGAAAATAATCGGGATGACGCCAGCCTGGTTTACCCTGATCGGCAAATAGCTGGAAACTCCCCCGTAAATCCTGTTCCCTCTGACTTGCTTGGCGTACGAGACGGTCAACCGGCGCTCGGCCTCATTGACAATGACTACCGCGGCGACGACTACCAAAGCCAAAATCACGAAGGCCGCGTAAGGCATGAAATCGCTCGGGGTATAGGCTTGCAGGGCATTGTAAATACTGCCCGGTAGACCGGCCACTATACCAGCAAAAATCAGCAAAGAAACGCCATTACCCATCTTTTGCTCGGAAACAATATCACCCAGCCAAACCAAAACCATCGAGCCGGCAATAATGGTAAAGACGCTGACAACGGCGCCCGAAAGCGATATCTGCGGCAACACGCCTTGCTGGGTCAACAACTTTAAAAAACCGAATCCCTGCAGGGCGGCCAAGGGAATGGTCAGATACTTGGAGTAACGGTTGAATTTGGCGCGGCCGGCCGATCCTTCTTCGTAATACATCGTTTTCAAATTCGGGAAAATCATGGTTAGGAGTTGCATGATAATCGTCGCCGTGATGTACGGGCCCAAACCCAGCATAATAATGGAAAGGTTGGCCAGGGAACCGCCGGAGAAAATATTAAGTAAACCGAAAAGCTGGTTGCTGGAAAAAAGAGCGCTGAGCGCCTGGGCGTTGACACCAGGTATCGGAATGGAAGCCAAAGCCCTAAAAACGGCGAAGATTAGCGCGATAACTAAGACTTTGTTGCGTAAATCCTTATCTTTTAAAAGAAGAGAAAGGCGGCTGTTCATCTAATTTATTTGCGCTCCTTGTTCCCGGCGCTTTTCTTTTTGGCAGCTCTGGATTTGACTTTCTTCCTCCAAGCCGCGCCTTTGTTTCTGACGCCGCGCAGTTTCGGCAGGTGCTGTATCAAATCCCTTTCCGCCGGCCGAATGCGGTGACCAGCCCTGGCTTTTTGCCCTTTTGTTCCTCGCCCAGAAAAAGTACCGCGCTTTCCGCCGCGACCGATCCTTTTTTCATCCTTGTTCTTGTGTAATGGCGTTAAATCGTGAAGTTGCATGGTTGATTATTTGGTTTGCAATTGTTCCAGAGCTTTAAGAGTCGCCAAAGCGTTGGTCAGCTTGTTGGTGGTTGTGCCCAAGCACTTCGCGGTTGCGTCTTGAACGCCGGCCATTTTTAAAACGACGCGAACCGCTCCGCCGGCAATCAAACCGCGGCCGGCAGAAGCCGGTTTAATCAGAACTTTGGCGGCGCTGAACTTTGCTTCCACTTCGTGAGGGATGGTCCGATCCTTCATTTTTACCTTGATCAATTTTTTCTTGGCCTGGACTCTTCCCTTGGACACCGCCTGTTCGACGTCGCTGCCCTTAGCCACGCCTATGCCAACTCGGCCGTTGCCGTCGCCAACGACCACCGTAGCCCGAAAACGGAACCTCTTGCCTCCGGCCACGACGCGCGTCACCCGGCGCAGGTCGAGCACCTCTTCGTTAAAATTATCCTTTCTGTTGTTTAAGTTGTCGCTCATATTTTTATACCGGATTTGCGCAAACTTTCAGCCAGCGCTTTGATGCGGCCGTGGTATTGATAACGGCTCCTGTCAAAAATGACTTGGTCGATGTTGGCCTTCTTGGCCTTGGTGGCCAGGATTTCTCCTAATAGCGATGCCTTCTCTGTCTTCGTGCTCTTTTCCTTCTTCAGCTCCAAAGTCGAAGCTGAAACCAAAGTCTTGCCGTCTTGATCGTTGATGAGCTGAGCGTAAAGATGGCTGTTGCTGCGGAAAACCGAAAGACGCGGCTGGTCTTTGCCCGCTCGTATCCTGGCGCGCACCCGTCTGGCTCTTCTTTCTCTAAGTAAATTTAATTGTTCCCTGCGCATAAATTAAAGATTTTACTTGGCGGCCGAACCCGCTGCTTTCTTTCCAGCCTTTCTTCGAATGACCTCATTGTTGTAGCGAATGCCTTTGCCATTATAAGGTTCAGGCTTGCGAAAGCTTCTGATTTTGGCGGCAACCTGCCCGACCAAAGACTTGTCGGCTCCAAATATTTTTAAAGTGTTTTTTGCCACTTCCATTTTAATCCCGTCCGGGATGTCGAATTTTATAGGATGGGAATACCCCAGGTTCAAATTAAGAGTTTTTCCGCTAACTTCCGCCCGGTATCCCACTCCCTCGATAATCAATTCTTTGGAGAAGTCGCCGGAAACTCCGGAAACGGCGTTTTGCAACAATGCCCTCATCGTCCCCCAATTGCTTCTGGCCTGCTTGTTTTGACTCAGAGGGGAGACGATGATTTCTCCGTCCGCTTCTTTAACCTCCACCCACGGCAAAACTCTGACCTCCAGAGAAGCATTTTTGCCGACAATTGTGACAACGTCATCGACGGCCTTAACCGACACTCCGCTTTCTATTTTAATTGGCTGCTTTCCTATTTTCGACATGTTACCAAATTTCAAAAAGCAGCTCTCCGCCGACTTTTTCGCGCCTGGCTTCATACCCGTCCTTTATCCCGCCGGGGGTGGAAAGGACAAAGTGTCCCTGGCCTTGGTGGGATTTGCGCAATTCCTTGTAGCCGACGTAAACGCGCCGGGAAGGAGTGGAAATGAATTTCACTCCGGAAATTTGCGGTCGATCGTCGTTGTATTTTAGCTTAACTTCTATGATTCTCTTAACGCCGCGCCCCTTTCTCGCGACTGCATCAAGATACCCGCGCTTCGCAAGAAGATCCAGGACCGCCAAATCGTTCCTCGAATAGGGGACTTTCACTTTTTCCGCTTTCCTCTGTAAGCCGTTTTTGACTGTAATTAATGTATTTAAATACATGTTACCAGCTTGATTTTTTCACTCCGGGAATCTTTCCGGAGCTTGCCATTTCTCTAAAACAAATCCGGCAAATGCCGAAATCCCGCATATATCCGCGCTTGCGGCCGCAACGAAAACAGCGATTCACGACTCTGGTCGAGAACTTTGGTTTTTTTTGTGAACGCGCTATTACCGATTTTTTAGCCATTTTGTTTCTTAAACGGGATTCCCAGCTGGCGATAAAGCTCAATACCCTCTTCCTTGCTTTTGGCGCCGGAAACCAGGGTCACCTCCAAACCAAAAGCAACACGACTGGTATCCTGATCTACTTCAGGAAAAATGACGTGCTCCTTTATGCCGATTGTCAGATTACCAGAGGCATCGATATTTTTCAAATCTAAACCGCGGAAATCCCGCATTCTCGGCAAAACGACGGTAACCAGCTTCTCCAGGAAGTCTTTCATCCTTCGCCCTCGCAGCGTGACTGTTAATCCGACTATATCCCCCTCCCTGACTTTGAACCCGGCGATGGATTTTTTGGCGCGCCTGATGGCCGCCTTTTGGCCGGTGATACCGCTCAATTCCTTGGCAATGTCCGGCAATATTTTTTCCTCGAACTGCGGGCTAGTTCTAGCCCGTCCCAAGCCTACCGAGACGACTATTTTTTCTAAAGAGACGCCTGACATTTTTTGCATATTCTTTTCTTATTTCCGCTCTTTGAATTCGTGTCATAGCCGATTCTGGTCGGTTTTCCGCAAGACGGACAAACAACTTGTACGTTGGCAATAGCAACCGGCTTGGCCACGGAAATCACTTGTCCTTTTTCTTCCGTAGTCCTCGGACGAACCGTCTTTTTCGACATGTTCAGCCCTTCGACTATCACTCGTCCTTTTTCAAAAACAGTCAAAACCTTGCCGGTTTTGCCTCGGTCTTTTCCTTTGATTATTAAAACCTTGTCGTTCTTTTTGACTTTCATTGTTTTTTTGTCGAACCAGTCGAGAGATTACACTATTTCCTCCGCCAAGGAAACTATCTTATCGTATCCTTTTTCTTTCAACTCCCGCGGGACCGGCCCGAAAATCCTGGTTCCTTTCGGCTCGTTTTTTTCCACCAAAACAACCGCATTATCGTCAAACCTGACGTAACTGCCGTCGGTCCGACGCAAAGCTTTTTTTGTGCGGACGATTACCGCCCTGACGATATCTTTTTTCTTCACGCCCTTCCGAGGCTCGGCGGTTTGCACCGAAACAATAATGGTATCGCCTATTCCGGCATATTTCTTCCGGCCGCCAAGAATACGGAAGCACCTGACCAGCTTGGCTCCCGAGTTATCCGCTACAGTTAAAATAGCTCTTTCTTGAATCATATTTGCTGGTTACCGCCGGCGTTTCCTTCGGCTTCTCCCGCGTTTACCCGGTCGCTTTTTTTCGACTCTTTCTGCAATACCTTAACTACTACCCACTTTTTTTCCCGGGATAAGGGCCTGGATTCTTCGATGACCACTCGGTCGCCGGTCCGGCACTGTCCAATCTCGCTGTGAGCTTTGAATCGAGTGGACACCTTATGGTACTTTTTGTACTTCGGAGCCATTTTCATCCGCTCAACCAAAACCACGACGGTTTTCGTCATCTTGTCCGAAACCACTGTGCCTTCTAGCCTTTTTTTAATTTTTGCTTTATTTTCCGTCATTTTGGCTCTGTTTTATAAAAGTGAGAATGCGGGCGATTTTTTTCTTGGTTTCGCGCAAATCCTTAACGGCATCTTTCTTGCCCCGGTAAACGCTGATCCTTAACTCAGACATTCTGCCGCGAGCGGACGCCAGCTCTTTGACAAGTTCTTCCGCGCCTTTTTCTTTTAATTTTTGGATGTCGTTCTTTTTCATCGCTTTATTTATTCCGTCACTATCCTGGTTTTGAAAGGCAATTTATGGCCCGCCAGCGTCAAGGCCCGCTTGGCCACTTCCTCTCCAACCCCGTCCATTTCAATAATAATGCGTCCGGGTTTGACCGGAAAAACGTAATGATCAACCGATCCCTTTCCTCCGCCCATCGTCACTTCCGGCGGCCTTTTCGTCACAGGTTTGTCGGGGAAAACCCTTATCCAAACCTTTCCCTCGCGCTTGATAAAATTAGTGACGGTCCGACGAGCGGCTTCAATTTGGTTCGATTTCAGCCAAGCCGGCTCGGTAGCCTGCAGACCGTAGGTTCCGAAAGATAAATAGCACCCACGCGTGTCGATTTTCCTTTTGCGCGAGCGCCCCTTTTGCCATTTTCGATGCTTTACTTTTTTCGGAATGAGCATGTTTATTTATTTTCGAAAACCTCCCCTCGATAAATCCACACTTTGATGCCAACCGTTCCAGCGGTAGTGAAAGCGGTTGCTTCGCCATAATCGATGTCCGACCGCAGAGTGGAAAGAGGAAGCTTCCCGCTCATTAAGGATTCGGAACGCGCGATTTCCCCGCCATCCAGCCTCCCGGAAACGGCAATCTTCGCTCCTTTAACCTCGCGATTTTGCTTCAGCGAATCAAGATGTTTTTTAATCGTTCTTCTGAATTTAAAACGCTTTTCCAGATCCCACGCGATATTTTGGGCGACAACCGCCGCCGAGGTTTCCGTCCTCTTCAATTCCTCGACGCTCAGGCTTAAAGCGACCTTCGTTTTAATAGCCTTTTCCAGGGTTTTCGTCAAGTCTTCCACCCCTTTTCCGCCACGGCCGATGATCAATCCCGGTCTGGCCGCTTTAATAAAAACTCGATACTTGTCTGGCGTCCGTTCTATCTCCACCCTGGCAATTCCAGCTTGCCCGATTTTTTTAAAAATCAACCTTCTTATCTTTTCATCTTCCTGAAGCCACGCGGAAAAGTTACGTTTGCTGGTAATCCAGCGCGTATCCCAAGGCTTGGAAATCCCCAACCGATATGAACTTGGCTTAATCCTTCTGCTCATGCTTAAATTGCTTTTCTTCTGAAAATTCGGCGACGGGACGGTGTTTCTCCCGATTTTTCTTCCTTCGGCTTCGCTTCCATTTCTCTGACAGGCGCTTTGGCTTTTTCTTTCACCTTCTTCTCGGTCCCAGCCGACGACTTGATCTTTCTGCCGGTCCGGTGAAAAACAAACCGATCTTTGGTTTCCCCGCTCTTTTCAGCCAAAACCAAAACCACGTGACTCCTTTTCTTTTGCAGCGGAGTAGCGCGTCCTTGCGCTCTGGGCAGGTATCTTTTTAACATAAGGCCCTTGTCTACGTAAAGCTCTTTAACGTAAAGCTTGGCTTCGTCCAGCTTGCCGTTTTTGGCATTGGCCACCGCCGAATAAACCAACTTGCGCAACGGCTCGGTGCCGCGCAAGTCGAGCATTTCGAGCTGAGCCAAGGCTTCGTTTACTGTTAAGCCGCGGATCAATCCCGCGACTTTCCGCATTTTCCGCGGAGCAACGTCGATGTTTTTCAGCTTTGCTACGGCTTCAGTCATGACTTTTATTTCTGGGCGGAGCCTTCAGCCGCTTTGACTTTGGCTTCCAATTCTTTTTGAATCTTACCGCCGTGCCTGACAAATTTTTTCGTTAACGCGAATTCTCCAAGGCGGTGTCCGACCATTTCTTCCGTGACAAATACCGGCACGAATTCCTTACCGTTATGGACGCCGAAAGTAAATCCGACCATTTCCGGTGATATCTCCGCGTCCCGCGACCAAGTTTTGATGTTGGCTTTTTCCCCCGGCTTCAGTCCTGCCACTCTTTTTAAGAGGCGCTGATCGATATACGGACCTTTGTTAGATGATCTGCTCATTTTTTTGTTTATTTCTTCTTCCTCCTCACGCGCCGAGAAACAATCAAGGCGTTAGACCATTTACGCTTATTTCTCGTTTTCCTTCCGCCGACCACTTTTCCCCAAAGAGTTTTGGGGTGTCGCGTTCCGCGCGGCTGCCTTCCTTCTCCGCCGCCATAAGGATGGTCTACCGGATTCATCACCGTTCCGCGGACGGTCGGCCTCACGCCGCGATGCCGGGACCGCCCGGCCTTTCCGATATTCACCAGTTTGTTGTCCTCGTTCGAAACCTTGCCCACGGAAGCAAAATTATCCCAGAGCACTTTTCGCACTTCTCCGGACGGCATTTTTAGGTGGGTATAGCCGTCTTCCTGGGCCAAGACCACGGCTGCACTGCCGGCGCTCCTTACAACTTGGCCGCCTTTCCCCGGATTCAGCTCCACGTTAAAAACAGAGTAACCGACCGGCGCGCTCTTCAACGGAACTCTGTTTCCCGGAGTCAAAGCTGCGTTTTCCGCGGACAATATTTGATCGCCAACCTTTATCCCATCGGGTGCCAAGTGATAGCGGCGATCCCCGTCCTTATAACTGACGCGCATAATGAAGGCTGTGCGGTATGGATCATACTCCAAAGCCTCAACCCTGCCGGGGATGCCCGTCTTATTTTGTTTGAAGTCGACAATGCGGTACCGCCTTTTGTTTCCCCCCCCTTGGTGACGAACGGTAATGCGCCCGCGGTTATTCCGGCCGGCGTGAGACGGCAAGGAAATAACCCTGCTCTTCAGCGGATTGTTTTCGCTCAAAGCTGAAAAATCCGGATAGGTCATATGGCGCCTCGACGGCGTCACTGGTCTGTTTCTTTTCATGATTAAGATTCTATTTTTATCTTGTCGCCGGATTTGAGCGTGACTATCGCCTTTTTGACGTTTCTCCGCTTGTTCTTGATATTGGTGATGCTGACGCCGGTGACGGTCACTTTATACACCTCTTCTACCGCCTTTTTAACCTCGCTTTTGTTGGCGTTTTTTCCCACCAAAAAAGTGTACTGCCCAGTTTCCGCTTTGGCAACGGCTTTTTCGCTTATCACCGGGTATTTAATTAATAAATTATTGGCCGGCATGGTAATGTTCGTTTATGGCTGATACGGCTTCTTTGTCCAAAAGGACGTCTTTGTACTTCAGTAAATCGTAGACGTTCAGCGAAGACGCATCAAGGCTTTTGACCTTAGGGATGTTCCGGCTTACCCGGTACGCCGTTTTGTTCTTGCCGTCGGGGACTAGCAAGGCGCTAACCCTCCCCGACCTTCCTATCCCCTTGAAAAAGCCCAGCAAAAATTCGTTGGCTTTTTTAGTTTTCTCTCCTAATTCCAAGGAGTCGATCACCTTCAGCTCCCCGTCCGCCAACTTCTTAGAAAGAAGTGAGAAAAGCGCGGCTTGCTTCTGTTTTTTGTTCATCTTCAAAGAGTAGATTCTCTCTTTAGTCGGGCCGTGGGAAACGCCACCGTGAACCCAAACCGGAGACCTGGTTGATCCTTGGCGAGACCTTCCGGTGTGTTTTTGCCCCCAGGGCTTGATGCCTCCGCCAGCAACCTCGCCCCGCCCTTTGGCGTGAGCCAAGTTGTCGCGGCTGTTCGCTTCTTGGGTGCGCAAGGCCTGGTGAACCAAGTCGGCATTCCAACCGCGGTTAAAAACGCGGTCTGCTCCATCCACCGTCCCTACGACTTCTCCGTTTTTGTTATAGACATCCAGCTTCATACTCGCTTCTTTATTTTTGAACGCTGACCAACTTGCCAAAAGCCCCGGGCACCGCGCCATGCAAGTAGATTATCTTATTTTCTTCATCCAAGCTGACAACTTCGAGATTAGCGACCGTCAACCGCTCGACGCCCGTTCTGCCGGCCATTTTTCTTCCGGGGAAAACGTGCTGCGGAGCCGTGCTGCCGATC
Organism: Patescibacteria group bacterium; assembly: GCA_023474185.1. Classification (GTDB taxonomy): domain Bacteria; phylum Patescibacteriota; class Minisyncoccia; order UBA6257; family Colwellbacteraceae; genus JACWAO01. The sequence goes on from JAMCXR010000029.1 coordinate 16,852, forward strand.
GATCCCGGAGCCCGCCAGCGGTTTTTCTGGCCGTGGCTTTTCGGTCCGCCGGCAAAGCCGTGCCTTTTGACCACCCCCTGGAATCCCTTGCCTTTGGAAATCCCCCGCACTTTGACCAGATCCCCGACAGCCAGCCCTAAGCCAGAAGCATCGCCTTCCAAAACACTGACTATTTCCAAAGGAGTCACCGCCACGGCATTGTCGCCGCGGTAAATTTGGCTCATTTTAAGTTTTTTGGCTTTGATTTTTGTCATTTCTTGGTTCTCTAACTAAAACAACCGGGGATATGCCTCGGTTGTTCTAGTTCCTGCGCTCTATCCCTATGCCGTCTATTCTACGCCATTTTTATTTCCACATCAACCCCTGCCGGCAAGTTCAGTTCGCTTAGGGATTCCATCAACTTTTGGTTGGGATTCAGGATGTCTATAAGCCTCTTGTGGATTCTCATTTCGAATTGTTCGCGAGAGGTCTTATGGACGAACGTCGAGCGGTTGACGGTGTAACGGCGGAATTCGGTTGGGAGCGGTATCGGTCCGACGATTTCCGCGTTGTAGCGATGCAGAGCGTCGACAATCTGCCGGCAGGAATTATCCACCAGCCGATGGTCGTAAGATTTGATGCGCAACCGCAAGCGATCGTTTTTTTCCACCTCCTTGGACATTGAATTACTTGATTATCTTGGAAACTACTCCAGCGCCGACGGTGTGCCCTCCTTCGCGGATAGCAAACCTCTGCTTTTCTTCCAGGGCCACCGGCGCGATTAGCTTCACGCTGAACTTAACGGTGTCTCCAGGCATCACCATTTCCACGCCTTCGGCCAGCTTCACTTCTCCCGTGACATCGGTCGTGCGGATGTAAAACTGCGGCTTGTATCCGTTAAAGACCGGCGTGTGGCGTCCGCCCTCTTCTTTGCTTAAGATGTAAACCTCGGCCTCGAATTCCGTGTGCGGAGTAACGGAGGTCGGTTTAACAACCACCTGTCCGCGCTGAACGTCTTCTTTCTTCAAGCCGCGCAAAAGAATTCCGACATTGTCGCCCGCCATACCTTCATCAAGCATCTTGTTGAACATCTCGATTCCGGTGACGACGGTTTTCTGAGTCGGCTTCAATCCGACTATTTCGACTTCGTCGTTAACCTTGACCTTTCCTCTTTCGATTTTTCCGGTCACCACGGTTCCGCGTCCTTCAATGGAAAAGACGTCTTCAATAGGCATCAAAAACGGCATGTCCGTATCTCTCTTCGGTTCCGGAATGTACTCATCCATGTACTTGACTAGCTCAAGTATCGGCTGAGCGTCCTGGTCATCGGCTGATTTGACTTCCAAAGCCTTCAAAGCCGAACCGCGAACAACCGGCACTTCGTCTCCAGGGAACTCGTACTTTTTCAAAAGTTCTCTGACCTCGGCTTCAACCAAGTCAACCAGCTCCTTGTCATCAACCATATCCACCTTGTTAAGGAAAACGATCATCGCCGGAACTCCAACCTGGTGAGCCAAAAGAACGTGCTCTCTGGTCTGCGGCATCGGGCCGTCAGCGGCCGAAACCACCAGTATCGCGCCATCCATCTGGGCGGCGCCCGTAATCATGTTCTTAATGTAGTCGGTGTGACCCGGAGCGTCGATGTGGGCATAGTGACGCTTCTCCGACTCGTATTCCGAATGGTGCAAGGCGATGGTTATGCCTCGCGCTTTTTCTTCCGGAGCGCTGTCAATCTGATCGACTCTTTCTTCCTTCTTCGCCCACCCTTTTAAGTGAAGGACGTGGGTAATAGCCGCCGTGAGCGTGGTTTTGCCGTGATCGATGTGGCCAATGGTACCCACGTTAACATGCGGCTTAGTTCTCTCAAACTTTTCTTTTTCCGCCATGTTTTATTATTTTCCTAAGCTTTTATGCTAGTTTTTAGCTTTAAATCGACTTGTTTAATTTATATTAACACCTGTTTCCTGTCAACACAAAATCCCTCGCCAGGAAGCAAATTATTTCTTGCCTTCGATAATCTGCTGCTCGATGTTTTTCGGGACTTGTTCATAATGGCTGAATTCCATGTTGAACACCCCTCGCCCCTGGGAAACGGAACGCAGCTTGGTGGCATATCCAAACATCTCGGAGAGCGGAATCATAGTATCGATTACTTTGATGTTTAGCCTGTCTGTAATCGACTCTATGCGGCCGCGTTTGCTGGAGATGTCGCCGGTGACGTCGCCCATAAAATCCGCCGGTACAAGCACTTGCACTTTCATTATCGGCTCCAAGACGTACGCTCCAGCGCGCCTGGCTGCTTCCTGGAAGGCCATCGACGAGGCAATCTTGAAGGCGACTTCCGAAGAGTCAACCTCGTGGAACGACCCGTCGTAAAGCGTAGCTTGAACGTCAACCATCGGATATCCGGCAACGACTCCTTTGCTCATCGCCTCCCCAACTCCCTTTTCAACCGCTGGTATAAACTCCTGCGGAATTACTCCTCCTCTAATGGAGTTGATAAACTCGAAGCCGGCACCCCTTTCCAAAGCCTTGAGCCGCAGCCAAACATGACCATATTGTCCGCGTCCCCCCGACTGGCGGATGTACTTTCCTTCCGCTTCCGCTTCGCCTTTGATACTCTCGCGATAGGCGACCTGCGGCTGACCGACATCGGCCTCGACGCCGAACTCGCGTTTCATGCGATCGACGATTACATCCAAGTGCAGCTCTCCCATTCCGGCGATTATCGTTTCTCCGGTTTCCGGATCGCCGCTGACGCGGAAGGTCGGGTCTTCCTCGCCAAGTCTGCGCAAGGCTATGCCCATTTTTTCCTGGTCGGCCTTCGTCTTCGGACTGATGCGCTCGCTGATGACCGGCTCCGGGAAGGAGATTTTTTCAAGAACAATCGGATTGCCCGAATCGCAAATCGTGTCCCCAGTGGTCGTATCCTTAAGTCCGACGAGGGCTCCTATGTCTCCGGTTTCAACCACATCCAACTCCTCGCGGTGATTGGCGTGCATCTGCAGTATGCGCCCCACTCTTTCCTGGGAGTTCTTGGTAGAGTTCAAAACATACGTTCCCTTGTTCATCTTTCCGGAGTAAACGCGGAAATAAGCCAAACTTCCGACGTAGGGGTCGGTGGCTATTTTAAAAACGAGAGCGGAAAAAGGCGCGTCGTCCTTCGCTTCGCGGGCTATTTCTTCCTCGGTCTTCGGATTTATTCCCTGAACCGGCGGAAGGTCCAAAGGAGACGGCAGATAATCGACCACCGCGTCCAAGACCAGTTGGACCCCCTTGTTCTTCAAAGCAGAACCGGTGAGAACCGGAACCAATTTGTTTTCGAGAGTTGCTTTGCGCAGGGCCTTTTTTAATTCGTCTATACCTATTTCCTGTCCCTCCAAAAACTTTTCGGCCAAAATATCGTCTGTCTCGGCTATTTTTTCCACCAGCTTCTCGCGGGCTTTAACGGAGGAGTCTTTCAGGTTCTCCGGAATTTCGGTTTCGACGATCCTTTCGCCGTTATCTCCCTCAAACTTGAAGGACTTCATATTTAACAAATCTATGACTCCGGCAAACTCGGATTCGGCACCGATTGGAAGGTTTACCGGAACCGCATTTGGAGTAAGCCTCTCGTGAATGGCAGCCAAGCTGTTTTCGAAGCTGGCCCCGAGCCTGTCCATCTTATTGATAAAGCAGAGGCGCGGAACCTTGTATTCGTCGGCGTATCTCCAGTTGGTTTCGGACTGCGGCTCGACTCCGGAAACTCCGTCGAAGACAACGACGGCTCCGTCTAAGACGCGCAGGGATCTTTTGACCTCGACGGTGAAGTCGATGTGCCCAGGAGTGTCGATAAGGTTGATTCTGTGCTCATGTTGTTTGTCTCCGTGATTGTACGTGGGAATCCAGTGAACGGTAGTCGCAGCAGAAGTAATAGTTATCCCCCTCTCTTTTTCCTGCTCCATCCAGTCCATCACCGCTTCTCCCTCGTGCACCTCCCCTATCTTGTGGGAAATGCCGGTATAGAAAAGAACGCGCTCGGAAACAGTGGTCTTTCCGGCATCGATATGGGCAATAATGCCGATATTCCTTATTTTCTCTAAGGGATACTTACGCATAAGAAGGAAAATTACCAGGAAAAGTGAGCAAATGCCCGGTTGGACTCCGCCATGCGGTGGATGTCCTGTTTCTTTTTGACGGCCGCGCCTTCATTCTTGTACGCGGCAAGGAGCTCGTCGGCCAGCCTTCGCGCCATCGGCTTTCCTTTCTTCGAGCGGGCGGCTTCGATTATCCAGCGGCTGGCCAGCATAAATTTCCTTTCCGGCCTGACTTCCCGCGGAACCTGATAGTTCGCGCCGCCGATTCTGCGAGACGCAACCTCGACTCGAGGAGAAACATTTTCCAACGCCTTTTCAAAAACCTCAATGGGTTTCTCTTTGGTTTCCTTTTCTATTTCCTTCAAAGCGGAATAAACGACTTTCTCAGCCGCGTTTTTCTCGCCGTCGGACATTACATAATTAATAAAGCGGCTTAAAGCTACGCTGCTGTAAATAGCATCCGGCTTGCGCTCCCTTTTTTCAGCTCTTTTCCTTCTCATAACTAATAAACGCTATTTTCCTTTCTTGGCGCCGTACTTGGACCTCTGCTGTTTCCTGCCCTGAACACCGGCGGTGTCCAGTACCCCGCGGACTATGTGATAACGAACGCCGGGGAGGTCTTTGACCCGGCCGCCACGCACCAAAACCACCGAGTGTTCCTGCAAATTATGGCCTTCTCCGGGTATGTAAGCAGTCACTTCTTGACCATTGGTCAGCCTGACTCTCGCTACCTTACGCAAAGCCGAGTTTGGCTTTTTCGGCGTGGTGGTGAAAACCTTCAAACAGACTCCCCGCTTGAAAGGCGAAGAAGAATTAACCGGGTGGTTTTTAATCACATTAAAATAAAGCCCCAGGGCTGGCGCTTTGCTTTTAGTAACAGATTTCTTCCGCTTTTTCTTCAAAAGCTGGTTAATAGTCGGCATCGGTTGGTACTATATCAACTGAGGCGCTCATTTGTCAATCGTTTCGGCCGGGAAACGCCGGCCCTAGCCGCCATTTTCAGTAGTTTTCTGCCATCCATTTTCTGGTAACCGGCCCGAAGTAGCCGGAAGCCAGACCGATGCCGACAGATTTCTGGTACTCAGCCAGAGCGTTTTCCGTGATCGGCCCGAAATATCCAGTCGTCCCATACCCACTGAGCACAACCGCCGAATGTCCAGCGTCTTTCGTTATGAGGAATCCCTGAAGAGCGGCGACATCCCGGCCTTTATCTCCCACGGTTAGATTTCTGACAAAGATAGCCGGAGTGGACGTCGAAAGAACAATCAGAGAATTAACACTAGCCATAGTCAGCGAATTGAAACTTCCCACTGCGGGAAGTCCGCATTCCAGCTGCAGCTTCTCAACCGCTTTCCGGGTTAGTGGCCCGAAATATCCGGTCACCAAGTCCTGCGGATATACTCCCAAGTCGAAGAGCACGCGCTGCAGCTTGGCCACCTCTGCGCCTTGCGATCCGAATTGCAAGTAGGATAAAAACGGATGCGCGGCAAACTGAACCGCAGCGGTGCCTGTCGTTACGGCTGACGATGTCGCCGCGCCGCCAACCGTAAATGCAATTCTCTCTGATTGGGCGATATCACCGTAATCGTCATCGGCGAATGCCTGCAGAAAATGAGGCCCGGATGCGAAATAAGAAAGAGGCAAAGTCAGAGAGTATGGCGGAGCGGAAAGAGTGTTTTCCACCTTGTGGCCGTCTACCGCAAACCAGAAGAAAGAAATTTGGGAAGTATTGTCCGCGGAAGCAAAAAACGTAATCGACGACGAGGACACGGAAGGAGCGTTTAGCAAGATGTTGCTGAACTGCGAAACGTTAGGCCCGCCTCCGACTGCGACGCTCGCACCGCTCACTGCCACCTGGGCGGTATAGGTGACGAAGGGAGTGAAGTGCTTGGTCCAGACGATTAAGTCCGAGCCGGAATTTATGTAACAGTCCCCTCCCTCGACTAAAGTGTTTCCGTTAGTCTGAGAATCTCCGGAGCACTTTGTGGAAATGTTTTCAAACTTTCCGGAATTATCGATATAACCCACAAACTTCCCGGCCTCGCCGGCGAGACTCAGCCTCACGGCCTGGCTGAAAGTGGTGGCGGTGTTGCTGACACCCAACTCTATCGCTGCCGATTGGGCGGGAGAGGTGTATCCGGAAGGAGGGGTAATGGTAATGGAGTTAATATAAGAAGTCGGGAGGTTCAAAATGCCGTTCCAGGAAGAAGAGGCCACGGTAATGGTGGTGGAGGCCGGCAGCTGAACGTTGACCGAAATTTGGGTGGTGGTAGCGTTGATTACCACAGGATTAGATATCGTACTCACCGTCGAGGTTGTCGTAGTGGAAGTCAGGAGGGAAACGTTCAGAGTCGGAGTCGTCACCGTTGAGGGAACGTTAATGGTGGAAGTTGCCGTTAAACCGGGAGTAAGAGCCGCGGATGAGGAGGCATCGGACAAGGTAATCGTGGAGGTGGAATCGGACATTACGACGGTGGAAGTGGTTCCGCTCGACGGAGGATTGAGAACGTAGAGAGTGAAGCTTTGCGGATCCGAGGTAATAGTGCCGATGGTTCCGTTATTGTCGGCGGCAGTGAGAGAAAAATTATAGGCTCCAGCCACAGTTGACGTTCCTGAAAGGGTTGTCCCGGAAAGAGTAAGTGGCGTAGAGCCTGGAGATAAAGACAAACTGGCTGTGCCTTGAGAGGAAGTAGAGGTGATGGTTTGAGAAAAGAATAAATTAGTGAACGTAGTAGCAGTGGGCAACGGTAGAATATTCACAACTTTATATTCGAGTAAGCGATTATTACCGTTATCGGTTACAAATAATCTGGAATAAGTAGGGTCATAAACCACTCTCAATGGATAATCTAAACCAGTTTGAGTTGCGCTGGCTCCTGACGAATAAGCTAAGCCGGGGGCACTGGTTACTCCGGTGTTAGTCGTAAAATTCGACTGACCTATAACGAAATTTGCACTCTCATCATTAGTAATGGTGGAAGTAGCTGCATTGAAGACTAAAACGCGATTATTGCCACGATCAGCAACAAATAATTGAGAGCTGGCAGAGTCATAAGATAAGCCAGACGACTCATATAATCCGCTCTGACTGGTAGTAATAGTGCGAGTTGTAAACCCAGTCTGTCCCAAGACATAGGAGGCGTTTTCCCCGTTAGAGATAGTGGAGGTAGCGGCGTTGAAGACGAGAACGCGATTGTTTCCGTAATCCGCGACAAACAGCCGGGAATTAACCGAATCGTAAGCCAAACCATATGGTTCATACAACCCGCTTTGGGTGGTGGCGCTACCGTTATTTGTAAACCCAGTCTGTCCCAAGACATAGGAGGCATTCTCTCCGTCACTAACGGTAGAGGTGGCAACGTTGAAGACAAGGATTCGGTTATTGCCTTCATCAGCCACAAAAAGAAGTGAATTTGCCGAATCATACGCCAGTCCGTACGGGGTATTCATCCCGCTTCGGGTGGTGGTCGCCGTACCAGTAGAGAAACTGGACTGGCCTAAAATATAAATGGGAGTTGTTGTGGAAATGTTGTCGTTGGAATCCAGTTGGAAAACAAGCACTCTATTGTTACTTGAATCGGAAACGAACAACCTGTGATTGGCCGGATCGACAACCGACCCCGACGGAGAATAGAAACCAGCTGAACTCGGGCCATTGTTGGGACCGTTTTTGATATAACTTGCGGAACCATTATCGTCATACTGTCCTATTAGACCGCTCGCATTTTCGCCATCGGCAATGGTAGAAGTCGAAACGTTAAATGCGAGGACGCGGCTGTTATTAGTATCGACCACAAACAGGCGAGAGGTCGTTGAATCATAAGCAAGTCCGATGGGAGAAGTCATTCCGCTTTGACTCGCAGCACTAGCGGCAGCCACAAAATTTACCTGTCCCAAAACATAGGAAGCATTCTCTCCGTTACTAATGGTCGAAGTAGCGACGTTGAAGACCAAGACTCTGTTGTTAGGTGAATCAGAAACAAACAAGCGCGCGTTTATAGAGTCATAGGCCAAATCACGCGGATTACGCAACCCGCTTTGGGTGGTGGCGCTACCGTTATTTGTAAACCCAGTCTGTCCCAAGACATAGGAGGCGTTTTCGTTGTTAGAGATAGTGGAGGTAGCAGCGTTGAAGACGAGAACGCGATTGTTGCCGTAATCCGCGACGAATAAGCGGGAAAATGTAGGGTCATAAGATACGGTAAGCGGAGCATTTAGCCCGCTTTGTGTCGTTGTGGCAACATCGGTTGTAAAGCTCGATTGTCCCAAGACATAGGAGGCGTTTTCGTTGTTAGAAATAGTTGAAGTGGCAACGTTAAAGACCAAAACCCTGTTGTAATAAGAATCGGCGACAAACAGTCGCGAGTCGTTCTGGTCATACGCCAATCCGTACGGGGACGCCATTCCGCTTTGACTCAGAGCGCCACTTCTGCTTGTGAAATTTACCTGTCCCAAAACATAGGAAGCATTCTCTCCGTTACTAATGGTCGAAGTAGCGACGTTGAAGACCAAGACTCTGGCATTCCCGGTATCAGCCACAAAAAGACGCGAGTTTACCGGATCATAGGCCAACCCTTCCGGCTGCCACATTAAACCTTGAGCGCAACCTCCGGTTGCGTTAGTGAAGCTAATTTCGCCCAAAACATACGCAGGGGTAGTTGTAGTCAGGTTGCCGTTAGAATCAAGTTGGTACACCAACACTCTTTCGTTTTCCCAATCGGAGACAAACAATCGATGATTAACTTGATCAATAGCCGTATATCGCGGGTAATACAAACCCGAGGAATTAGGGCCACCGTTTGGGTAACTCCCAGTAAAATTACTATTTCCCAAAACTCCGGAAGCGCTGTAAGAAGCGGCAAGTGCAGGTTTAGAAATTATCACTATCAAACCCAGAAGAATAAAAAGAAGAAACGGTACAAACGGCTTAAGCAAGCATCTTAACTGCTGGTTTTGGTGCTTGTACATTCAATTTTATTTTTCTTTGTATAAGTATATACCAAATAATTATAAATTCATGAGCAAGCTTCCCGCGCCGCTCCCAGCCAAAACTAAGAAAAGATTGAAGGCCAAGTAAAATATGACTCCGGCTAGAAGATAAAGCAGAGCAAAAACCAGAAGAAGCCACCAGATGCCAGCTCCTTGAATCATCAGCGAATAGCGCTGGGGAAGGATGGCGGTTAAAACTTTTGAGCCGTCCAGCGGCGGAACCGGAATCAAATTAAAAATCATCAGCAAGCAGTTGATAAATACCACTATCGCCAGGAACGAATCTGCGGCCGCAGACAAAGGAACAAACCTGATGACCAACCCAAATGCCGCGGCTATAACCAAGTTGGAAAGCGGTCCTGCCAGAGCTACTTTGAGCGGCCCGTACTTGTAGTCCTTGTACAAATTGTACGGATTATACGGAACCGGCTTCGCCCAACCGACTATGAACGGCGAGTGGCTAAGAAACAAAACGACCGGCAAAACGACAGAACCGATCGGGTCCAAGTGGCTTAGCGGATTTAAGGTCAACCGGCCCATGTCCTTGGCGGTAGTATCCCCCAAAGCCAGCGCGGCATAACCGTGCGCCACCTCATGAACGACCGCGGAAAATATCAAAACTATTATGCTGAAAGCGAATACCAGCGAATTCATTCTTTACATTGTACCCGATTTGCCATATATTAGAAGCCGTATGAAACAGTGTGAGATTTGCGGCAAGGGATCAATTATGGCCGGAAGGCGGCTAAAGCTGCGCGGCCATTATAATCCTCAAGCACTTGTAAGAAAGCATCCGAATTTGCAAAAAACCACGCTCCCCGAGGGTAAGCGTATTTTGGCGTGCGCGCAGTGCATAAAAACCTTGGCTAAAAAGAAGAAAGGCTAAGAAAAACGCACGGCACGGCGCTCTCGGGCTGTAGTATAACGGCAGTATACACCCTTGGGGTGGGTGCGACCCGGGTTCAATTCCCGGCAGCCCGACAAGTTACTGTTTGCTTTTGTTCTTGATCAAAAACCCTTTCACTCTAATCAAATACCACGAACCCCAAGCCAGAAGCAGAAAAACCGCTAACCCGATAAAAAAGGACAGCGGTCCAACGATCAATCCGTCGAAAGTGATAAACGGTATTTCGCGGATTCTGAACTCTGCCGTTTTTTCCGTTCCGTTTCCGGCCTGGTCATACGCCACAACCGTTAGCAGATGAGAACCGGGAAGCTGCTGGGGCAAAACAATACTGGTGGCAACCGTACTGGTCACTAAATTGCCGTCGATGCTAACGACATAATCGGCGACACCGGATAAGGCGTCGGAGGCGACATAAAATATCCTGAGACTTAAGGAAGCGGTGGTGTTTCCCCCGCTGATTATGACGCCGAGCTGGGTTGGCGGTTCGGTATCAATCGCTATTTTATAGTTGGAAACCGGACCCCATCCTTTGTTGTCTTTAAAACGGACGTGGAGATACCATATTCCGTCGTCTAACGGAGGAAAGTTCTCGTTGTCGAACAATCCCTGAGAAACTGATGGCGTGGTGTTCGGAGACTTGTCCAAAACTGCCGCTACGCCCGTCACAGAATTCGGTAAAGGCCAGCGAGCGTTAAAATTAGAGACCTGGTCGTACCACTCGCCGCTCACCGGATAAAACGGAATACTGATTTGGGGAGACGGAGGGAGGCCGGCGATATAAGTTTGGCCGGCCGGCGGCGCCGGTTGCGCTTCGGCTTGGCTTACGCTTTGCGTGGACGTGCTTTCAATCGAAATTCCGTTCATCGCAGACAACACGTTGGTTCCGCTGCCATTGGCAGCGGTAGCCGCTCCATCGATAAAGTTAATCGTCGCTTTCCCCGTGCCGATGACCTTGAAGTTGACTTTCAGTGCTTCCAAAGATTGCCCCAATAGGCCGCTATCCGACCCTCCGATAAAGCTCGCTTGGCCGTCTTCGTTGGAAAATCCCGGCAGCTGAAGCCAAAAAGAAAATACGGAACGGGAATAATCCAAGCTGGTGATGCTTAGGATGTCTTGGGGGAACTGAATGGTGGCTTGCGCCGCGTTGATGGGGGTGTCCGTAGAATTAATTTTAACGTCCACGGAAAATGTGTCGCCGATCTTAACCAGATTTTTGCTGGCGGAGAGGTTGAAGGAAGCCGCTTCCGCAAGATTCCCCCTACAGAGTAAAGCGCCTGATATTATTAGCGCTGCGATTATTGCTTTTCTAGTCATTTTAATTTTTTATATTCTAAGCTGGTTTTAAAGTTCTCACAAAAATGGAAAAGTCCTGGACGTCGACCTTGCCGTCGCCGTTCAAGTCGTCCAGCGCTCTTACTTTAGGATCCGGCGACAGCCAGCGGCTGAGAAATATACTCCAGTCTCTGATGTCTACCACCCCGTCATTGTTGAAGTCGACTTGGGGAACTAAGAGGCTGGTGACATAGAAAACTTTTTGCAGGGAAAAAGCGCTGCCGAAAGTTCCCGATTCCCTAACGCACAACGTATGGCTGTCTATCCCCAAACTCCCCGTCGGGTAAAGCAGGCGATAAAACCCGCTGCTGTCGGCAATTGTTTGTTGTGATATAGGCTTCCCGTCGACTTCGAGTTGCAAAACAGAATTGGGAACGGCGTATCCGGTTATAATTAATTTTCCGCCTTTGGTCACCGTCGACTGAGAGAAACCGACCGTTGGAGGAAGTAAAATATTTTTGATATCCAACACGTTGGCCTGGTTTTTGACCTTAATCCAATAGACCACGGCCTGTGTCGATCTTCCTTGTGGATCTATAGCCGTTACGCCAAAAGCCCTGTCCCCCGCAGGAAGCCCGCTGACAAAATTAACTTGGAAGCTGCCCGTATCTCGGTCGGCTGTTCCGCTTCTTAAAATAATAGTAGACGTTCCCAAAGCTAGAAGCGGAACAGCCGACCG